>CBDUWI010000026.1:0-9599 GCA_965370885.1 uncultured bacterium
ACACTGACTCTCAACCAAATTATAAGCGCTGATCCCCATAATTCGTCCTCCCGTGACTTCTTCCTCCTCTTTCTCTTCAGCCAACGAGAGTAGAGGAGGCTCTGTTGAACTCTCCTCAGTCCCAACTGGCGTAACCTCAGAACCAGCAAACTCTTCGTTTATAGAATCAAGAGAAGATTTCTCTGAAACATCGAAGGAAACCACTTCAGGGTTAACAGCTTTATCAATTATATTAAAACTAACAAAACTCAAACAAATAAGAATAACAATCATAAGAATAACAATCATAACAATCGCAACGATAAAATATAGTGCTGTTGTTTTTTTATTTTCCATAAAAATATTAAAAATTATTAATAATTTTTGTCACAATCCCAGTTTTCTTTTTGCAGAAAGATCCGTCGGGATTTCTATCTCTTGTTAAATATTTTCCACTTTCGCATATAGTCAAGTTGTTTTTTATCCTATAATGAATAGCTCCCGTTGAAATATTTAAGATCTCAGATAATTCATGAATAGTAACCTTCTTGCCTTTGTAGGACAATAACTTTATTTTTTTGAATTTCTTTTTATCTTTAAATCTATTATTCAACGATTCATCAGGAGTAACCCAGCGACAATTTTCTTTACAATAACCCATTCCCCCATTCTTTCTATCAATAAAAGTATTTTTTTCTCCATGAATTTTAACATGTAAAAAGTATTCTTCATACATATCAATCATAAAATTAGTAAAAATGTTCCAATTATCGCTTACCGTTATTCCTCTAGCTCCATATTTTTTATAACCACTAGAAGATTTAACTAAACATCTGCTTCTTATTCCTTTCCAAATGGAATAAAATCTTGTTCCACACATTCCGTGTTTGCAATATCTCATTTGACCATTTTTATATCGTAACATGTTTTTTTTAAATAATTATTGAAGCATTCTAAGGCGTTTTAAGCCTCGTAAAATTCTCAGTAAGGTCTTTGTACCTTTTTAACATATAAACCTCTAAAAAGACTACTTAAATAACATATAAAGGACTTGAACACTACTTGAATAACGGCTTCACTTCATTATTTAACCATTTCCGAGCTTCTTTGATAGAATCATGGATAGAAACCAAAGTTTTTTCTTTGCTAGCAATCATTAGATCTTTCTCTTTTTGTTCTACTAGCTCATCTAAAACTTCCCCTATTGTTGAATGATAAGTAACCCTTCCTTCGTTATCAATAGTAAATTGATATGGATCTGTTGTAATCTTTATTTTACCTATTTTGCAAACAAGTCCATAACTTTTATCTCTTCCCTCTTTCATTTTTTTCATTGCTTCTTTTGTGAGTGTTTTCATAATTTTTTTCTTTAACAATTAAAACGGAAGCAGATCAAGTCTTTCTTCTAGAGAAAGCTTAAAGAACTCGTCATCCTCAATTTTCGTTTCCACCTTTCGAAACGAATCTTGATCTGCTTCCACAAATACTTCTTCCAATAATTCGTCTATTGTTTTAGTTTTAGTTTCCATTTTTTTTATTTAATTGTTCTAAACAACTTCAACAGAAACTACTTTTTCACTTTCCTTAATCCTTATTGCCCTAACTCCAGAGGATCCTCTCCCCATAACTCTCAAATCTTTGATCGAAAAATTGATTCCTTGTCCTCCCGAAGTTACTACTAAGAAAGATCCTTTTAACCCATCAATGACAATAGCGTCAACAACAGGTCCCGAATCAGTACTTATAGAACAAACCTTTATCCCACTGCCAGCCCTTCGCTGTTCTTTAATTTCACCCATTGCTGAAATTTTTATAATTCCTTTTTCAGTCACTGTAACTAAGTACTTTTCTTTTTCCATGTTTTTTATTATTAATTAATTATTTAACCTGTACATTCATTATACACCTAAACTATAAACTTGTCAAGAGATACTTATTCATCAAAACTTTCACTTATCCGTTTTGCAATTAATGCCGCCTTTTTCAGGGGATCTTTTTCATTCTCAATTTGCAATTCTGCGTTATTAGAAACAACACTTTCAAAAACATCACTTTTAGAACCTTCCCTTAATTGATCAAGAATCTCGACTATTTTATCCTCATCAACGCTTTGACCTTCTAAAATTTCTATTATTTTATCTTCATTTTTCATTTATTTTTCTTTAACAATTAAATTTACATTTCCCAATTCGCAACTTTGAATATCATCTATCGCTATATCTGGAATCATATCTGGCTCAAAAATATGTTTTCCATTCTTATCTGTTTCTATCAAATTTTTACTTTTATATTCATTCACATATTTATTTATTCCAAGAGATGAACAAACTTGCTTCGCATATAATTCCCCGCCACCAGACCAGACAATGATATGCACATTTTTAAAAGACGACAAAGAAACTAACAAAGTTCTTATTCTTTCATTAGCTATTGGTTTTCCGCCAGCGCTATCGTTCCTAATCAAAGTTCCATCAACGTCTACAGCTATTTTTATTTTTTTCATTTTTTTTCATAAATTTATTAACCTTTTCCATACTAATCTGCAACAACCCGAAATTAGGACATTCTAAATTTACACAGACAGGAATAGCCCAGTTTTCTAATTCTATTTGAGCACCCATTTGTTGCCCGCATTGATTGCATGTCGCTTTCTCTATTACGTTCTCTTTTTTTACTTTTTTCATTTTTTTAAAGTTATTAATTATTAATAAATTTTATCAATTCAGCAATCCCAGCGTTGCTCCTACCATACAATTTATGAAATTTTTCATGACACTTTTTACAAAATGTGATTCCATTATCAATTTCAAATCTTAATTTTGGAAACTTAGAAAAACTTTTGATATGATGAGCGTTCAAGATAATACTACCTCTCTGACTACATTTTTGACAGATCCAATTATTCTTTTTGAATACAGCTTCTCTCCACAAACATGTCTTCTTCCCACCTCTAATTATACGACTTTCTGTACTTACCCCTTCTTTCCAGTTCCCATTCTTTTCCTTAGAACAAGCATCACTAAGCTTTTTTCTAATTTCTTTTCCTTTTTTATCTCCATATATTTGTTCTAATGTTTTGCCTTTTAAAAATATAGCACGCTGTTTTGTCATTTTGTAAAGTTTTTTTCTGTGTTCTTCGGACATTTTCCTTCCCTTGTTAGCTTTACTAATTTTTTTTCTTGTTTTCTCCGAAGTAATTTTTCCAAAATTAGGATTTTTATTTCCCATCTTTGATAAACTACATTTTTCTATTGATTCTGCTGAATGTTTGAAGCCGAGAGTAGAATTTCTCATTTTCAATCTTGTTTTTTTTGACAATTTTTTATTTTTATTCCAAGGAATATATCCTTTTGCAAACGGCATAAATTTTACCCTTCTAAAACCAAAACCCTGCAATCTATAGCAAACGACGAGGAAAGCCATAAATAAACAGGGTCTTGGTCTCGTCGTTATTAATTATGTTTTAATTATAGCAGATTATATTAACTTGTCAAAAAATGAACTGCTTCTTTAAACGAAATATTTTTTGTATCCATTACAAATTGGATAGTATCAACCGATTTCCCGCAAGAAAAACAATATCCAAAATTTCCTTTTATATAAAAAGAAGCATGATGATCGTTGTGATATGGACAAATCGCAAACTTCTTTTTTGATTCTATTAATTCTTCAAATGGATATTCTTTCGCCATTTCTATATCTTCCTCTGAAATTCCTGAAGAGTTCTGTTCAGGATTCTTTATATTACGATACTCAAACAAAAGTCTTTTCAATTTTTTCTTTTTATAAGAAAACTTATTGATTTTTAAAATAATATCTCCCATAAAAGAAAAACCATTTTTTTTAAAATTTTCAAAAATTCTTTCAATCTCTTTCCCCAATTCTTTTATTTCATTTTTCAAGTATTCAGATCTTCGATCTTTAACAAATTGCAAATCATTTTCTAACATTTCTTTCTTAAATTCAATTAAACTTTTTCTAATACACGGAACAACTTCAGAATAATAATATTTTTCTTCTCTTTTTAGAACCTCAGACATTTCATCATCTAGGACTTCAAGTTTTAATAAAACATCTTCAGGAAGTAATTTCATATTTCCTATTATTCCCGCCCAACCAGAAACCTTGGAAACTTTAACCCACAAAGAATAAAGCTGATCGTCATTCAACTTAAAACCGACTTTAGATAACGGATCTAATGTCTTAAACAACCTATCACATTTTTCCTTTGTAACTGTTTTCATATTTCTACAAAAATATTATCTTTAAAATCAAGATTTATTACTCTATTAATTCCAGTTAAACGATTACCAACAACTATAATTTCCGCCTCATTCGCAAAAACATCAACTCTAGAAGAAGATTCACTTTCTTGCACTGGCTGTTCCTGCTTTCTAAAAACGAAGAAAATTAAATCAGCCAACTTGTATGTTTCACTTGCTCCATAAACATTTTCCATTCTAGGTCTTTTCTGCCCCTGAGATAATTTATTAACATGAGCGTTTAAAACAACAACAATATCTAGATCTAAAGCAATTTTTTTTAACATTCCCACAATTCTTTTCTGCATTGTCAGTTTGTCGTCTCCTTGCCTTTGATCAATGGTCAAAAAATCAAGATTGTCTACAATAACAATTCTAATATCAAACTTTTTATAAGCGTCTATTATCCTTTCTTTTAGCCACTCTACTTTATCAGACACATTCTTTTCAGGCATATAACATAACAAATCCATTTCATCAAAATACTTTTTTTGATCTGTTTCAAATACCCAACCAAGCCCATTCCAATCCTTTTCATCATTTTCTTCTCTTCTTCTGTAGTTCCATTGTTTCATCTGATCAAATCTCCACTTAAGTGTTAAAATCGGCATTTCAAAAGTAAACCACAAAACTGGTATTGCTTGTACTGAAAAAGCTTTGGTCATCTGAAGCGAAACCTGACTCTTCCCGTGCTTTGAAAGTCCGCTCAAAAGTATTAAATCACCTCCTCTAAATCCTCCTAGAACACAATTATCTAACTTCTTAAATCCCGTTGGAAACGGATCGGAAAGTTTTCGTTCTTTGAAATCTGAAATATGAATTATTTTATCTTCACGCTTAAGCAAAGTTTCTTCAATGATATTATTCGCTATTTCTAAATTTTTAATTTCTTCTTCATTCATTTTTTTTATTTAACTTTTTTATTTTTTCATTCTTTTATCTTCCCCTTCTGTTCTATAAACAACACACATTTCCATAATTCTAGAAACAATTCTGTCTCCAACCTTGTCTACAAGTCCATCTAAATTTAAATTACTCGTAAAAATTGTCGTTTTTCTATTTTCGTATCTTGAGTTTATTAAATAATAGAGAGTTTCTGCTACCCAATCAGAAGGTTTTTCAGCTCCTATATCATCTACAATCAAAACTTCTACATCAATCAACTTCTCAATATCACTCATATTTTTTACAAATGCGTAAGAACTTTCACCAGTACTTTCATTATAGGCTTCCTGCTTTGAAAAGCTTGCTCGTATTATATTAAGCAGTCGTGGTAAATTAAATGCCCATGCGTCTACATCATTCATTATCAAATGTTTTAAAAGAGCATAAGCATTATAAGTTTTTCCCGTTCCGAAACCACCATAAAGAAAAAATCCCCTTTTTTTATATTTCCTATCAGAACAATAATCTTGAATTACTTTTAAAGAATCTTTCAATTCAACTTCTTTAAATCTCAATGGTATTCTACTTTCAATTCTACTTATTCTTATTTTTTGTTTTCTTTCTTCTAATATTTCATCTTTGAATTTCGATCCTTTTTTAATTCTTTCTTCTATTTTCTTTCTTTCAGCTACTTCGTCTAAAGCTAATGTGTATTTTCTTTCCACAGCTTCTTCGAACATAATAAATTCTGTAACAATTTTCTCGTTAAAAATCTCGGACAATTCCTTTTCAATTATTAAACTGTTTTCTTTATCAATAAATATTTTTCTGTGAAAATCATAATCACAAGCTATTATGACCTTGTTCTCATTTTTCTTAACAAAATAACACTTTGAAAGAAAAACAGACAATTGTGCTTTTTCAGTTTTTTTAACACGATTCTGTAATAACTTTAATATTGGCATATTTAGTAGATCGTGGTTTTGATTGATTTTTTCCATAATTTTGTTTATTAAATTTATTAAACTTATTAATATTACTAAACCATCTTCTTATTCTTCTAACAACGTCAAATGTTTTTTCTAGTTGCCATCTTTGTTTTCCGCAATCAATATTGGATTCTGTCCAATAATCGATAAAGTTATCAATCTCAGTTATTTCACTTTCAATCAAATCACGATTGAGAGCATCTTCTATATATAATTTTCTTTGTTTGATTGGCAGATCAAAGAGAGGAATTTTTTTTCTATTTTGTGAGGGCGTAGCCCTATCTACTTTAAATGGTTCTTCTTTAAATGGTTCTTCTTTGCAGGCGTGGCACGACCCCCCTTTGAGGCGTGGCACGACCCCCCTTTGCTCCTGCTGGGGATAGCCCTGAGACGAACCCCCTACCTGAGACAAACCCCCTTTATAATAAAAATCTGCATTTAATTTCCAAATATCTTCTATCCTGTAAGTGTTTGCAAATTGTTCGCCGCCTCTTGTCATCACCGATGTCTTTCCTAAAAATTTAATCAATTTATGTTCTAGAAGATACTCAATTGATTTTCTTAATCTTTCTTTGCCAATTCCACATTTTTTTGCTAATTTTGGTATGCTCATATAACATTTTCCATGATCTCCTGCTATTTTTTTTATTTGTATATAAACTTCTCTATTCCAAATAGTTAGAACAGGATCATCTATAATGCAATTTGGAATAGAAGTAAAATGTTTTTTATCTCCAGAACTGTCTTCAAATTTAAGGCTTTCTTCTTTTATCATTTTCCTCCTCCTTCCCATTGTCAATTATTTTTATCATTCCTCTTTTTGATAGTTCTTTTATTGCTTGTTTTGCATTTTCTCTTCTTTTTTTTCCTTCACTCAAATTTATATAAATTTCTATAAATTCATCTCTTTTAATCGGTTCTCCAATTTCAAGAATACTTCTTAAATAATTTTTTGTTTTTTCACTATGATTAGAAATTGCTTTTTCTATTTTTTCTGTCATAACTTTGATTTTAGTTAATAAAAAAACTCCTTTCAGTTGACGACGAGAACGATGTCCATTTCACAAAACATCCAATCGCTTTTGGCGAATTGTAATCGCCAACTGAAAAAAGTTTTAATGTGAAATGATACTTTTGTTCTCATATGTTTTCATTTAATTTTTCATCTGTACATCCATTATACACCCAAAAGAAGAACCTGTCAAGCTCAGTATTTTTAAATTGGTCAGAGTAGTAGGATTTGAACCTACAATCTCTCGGATCCAAACCGAGCGGATTACCATTTTCCCATACTCTGTTAGCCTTTGACAACTGCCAAAGGCTTTAATTTAATTAATATCTTAACTAAATCTTTTTGATTTTCCATTACTTCATCTATATTTTTATAGCAAGAAGTAGCCTCGTCTAAATCACTCTTATGTCTTATTCCGTGAATTATGTTTTGGTCATCTAATATCTTGATTTCTTTTTCCAAATCTAAAGTTTTTTCAGCTTGTTTTCTTCCTAATAATCTGCCAGCACCGTGTGAACAACTTTCAAAACTTTCTGGATTGCCAAGACCTTCTACGATATAACTTGCTGTTCCTTGTGAGCCTGGAATTATTCCTAGTTGTCCTTTTCTTGCTTGAGTTGCTCCTTTTCTATGCACCCACACATTCTTTCCAAAATGATTTTCTTGCGAAGCATAGTTGTGAGCAATATTTATCATATTATCAAATTGTATCATTTCGTCCATCATTGCTATTGTGTTATTTTTATGAAATATTTCACAAATTTTATCCATCATCAGTTTTCTATTAGCTAAAGCAAACTCTACGCAATAATTCATCTCTCTGATATATGCTTGACCTTCTTCACTATCAATTGGTAAAAAAGCTAACTCCCATTCTTTTGGAACTGAACTGAACCATTTAGCATTTAATTCTATCGCTAATTTATTATAATGATTTGCAACTTTTAATCCTAAATTTCTGCTTCCAGAATGTATCATAATCCAAATATGTCCGTCATCCCCTTTTTGAATTTCGAGGAAATGATTACCACCGCCTAATGAACCAAGTGATTTAAGGGCATTATCCCATTCTTTATTAAGGATAGGAGTATATTTATCCATATTAACAGTTCTATCCATACTCAAATTTGGCATTAAATTTCTATCTTGTTCCTTTTTATGTTTTTTAAATCCAATAGGTATAACTTTTCTAATTTCACTCATTATTTTTTTGAGAGTTTCTGTATCTATTTCAGTTAATGAAGTTTTGACTGCACACATTCCGCACCCGATGTCAACGCCAACTAAAGAAGGGACTACTACATTTTCTGTAGCTACAACAGTTCCAATAGGACATCCAAAACCAAAATGATTATCAGCCATAATAGCAATGTGTTTATGAACAAAAGGAAGATTAGAAACATTCTTAATTTGTTCCATAGTATTATCCTCAACTTCATTACCCCAAATTTTCACTAAATTTTTACCTTCGTTATTGTAAATCATAATTATTATTTATTATTTAATATTCTCCTTTTCACCACTCTTGTCTGGATAGCTCAACTCAAAGCCAGCTCCTGTCATATCCTTTGGATCAACAAGCATATTCTGTTCAGCCTCAGCCATCGTTTTATTAATCAAATCCCAAAGCCACTTCAATTCATCATCTTCATACGTCAAATTTAATTCTTCTTGTGTCATATTTTTATTTCCTTAAATTCTTTTTTAAGAAATTTTAAATCTTTCTTGAAGGCGTGTCGTAAATACGAAGGACTCTTTTTCTTTCCATATTTGAATGCTTCTTGAACAATAATAAATAATCTGTTTTCCTCTTCTAAACTAACTCCTACATCAATAGCTTTCAACAAACTTGTTAGTGTTCTTGATCTTGTAAAGTCTGAATTATGAGTTATTTCGTGTATTTTTTGTTCTTTCCTATTCATCTTTGCTTTTTAATATCATTTTTTTGATTGATCTTCTTCTTAATTTACTAAATTTTTGTTTTCCAGTATCACAGTTTCTGATATGTTTAGCGAATCCAATATTTTTCGCTGGAATAAATGGCTCTTTGTTCATGTTTTTGAGTTAATTTTTAAATTTTAAAAACGCCGTGTAAAATTAGTTCCAGCAGTTTCATCTGTTCCAGAAAAATGAACATTGACATATTGATCATAATTTACACGATACCAAAAACCTTGCTGTCTTTGGACAAAAGGTTGAACTGGAATTTTAGTTTTTCCAATCAATACATCATACGCTTCATTTAATTCTTTCATTTTCTTTTCATCTCCGCCTTTGTCTGGGTGATATTGGTGGGCAAGCTTGCGATATGCTTTTTTGATTTCTTCTTTGTTTGCGCTGACTTCCAATTCCAATACTTTAAAATATTTTTCTATCATAATTTTAATTAATGCTTGGGTGATAGTTGAGATTCGAACTCAATCTGTTTGGACCACAGCCAAAAGTGCTAACCATTACACTACAATCACCATA
>CBDUWI010000027.1:0-9254 GCA_965370885.1 uncultured bacterium
CCTATAAATTACACTGGCTTTTTGCTGTGTCTATTTTATAGGTTCCATTTTATTTTATTTACTAGTTTTTTATTATCAAATTTTTTTAATCTATATTCTTGTTTAAAATATTATTATATACTTTTAAAACATTCAAAGCATAATTTTCAGCACTAAATCTTTCTATGGCTTTACTTGAATTATTCGTAATTTTGTTTAGTAGTATTTGATTGCTATATATTTTTTCAAATAAAGGTATGAAGTCTTTATCATCTTTAAATGAAAATCCATTAAACCCCTCTTCTATTACTCCTTCTAAATTATCATCATATTTTACTAATAGAGGTACCCCAGATGCTAACGACTCTATATATGTCAATCCTTGAGTCTCGGTAATACTAAAATTAACGAATAAGTCTGAAATATGATAGTATAGTCCGACATCACTAGGCTGAACCATCCCAGTTGTAATTACTTGGTCAGTTAATCCCAAAGTTATTATAAGTTCTTTGAAATACTTTAAATCTGGCCCACCTCCTACTAATAACAACTTTGCATTAGGGTAGTCTTTTGTGATTATTTTAAATTGTTCTAGAAGTAGTTCAACACTTTTCTCTCTTGACATTCTACCGAGGAAAAGCAACAAAAAATCGCTGTCTTTTATTCCCAGAGAATCTTTAAGTTTATCTAGCTGCACTTTTTTATAATTGATTCTTCTAAATCTATCCAAATAAATTCCTGTAGGAATTATATCTGAAGCTTTTACAAAACCATATTTATCAAAAGTTCTCTTTACTTTAACTGTTGGAAATATAACACTATCTGCAGATTCTGCAAAACTCTTGCTATATTTTTTCGAAACATATGTTAAAGGGACTCTAAAGATTTTAGAAATAAAATGAATATAGTCTTCATACATAGTGTGGTATGTATGAACAATTGGAATATTATATTTTTTTGCTGCTCGTCTTCCCAATCTTCCCATAGTAAATTCAGTATGACAATGTATAATATCAAGACTTAAGTTACCTATTTCAGCAACTTTCTTGTTAGTTACTTTAGCAACCCTAAATTCCTTTAACCCTTTCATTGGCAATCTTTTGCCAACAAATCGTAGGACATTTTCTTCATCATTCGTGGCAAATTCGTGATCATTTGTAATTATGATTACTTCATGGCCTAATTTAATTAGTTCTTTGGAAAGGGTATCTATTGATATAGATACACCACTAATAATTGGATAATACGCTTCTGTAAATAGTCCTATTTTCATTCAATCACCTGTTTTCTTCATATACTATACAACGTAAGTAACTTTAGATAATTTTTATAATTGATTTAATAAAACATCTGCTTTGGCTCTTAAATTTTCTTTTTCAAAATAATTATTCTCTAAGGGAATCCATTCATTAAGCCATCGATCTAACATTTTTTCACCATTTCTTAGTAAGATTCTCTCTCGTTGTTTATCCTTATCAATATCTAAGAAAATTGATAAAGTATAAAATGGGAGCAATGTCTTATGCATTGAATAAACGCCTTCTATTATTATTACTTGATTATTTGTTTGGGGAATTCCAAATTCTAATTCTTCAGTTGAACAATTGAAATTATTTGAAGTTATATAATCTTTATTCAAATTATCAATAATTTCAACTTTTAGTCTTTCATAATCTAAATTTCCTCCTACTTCATTTAGTCTTTCCGAAGTCTTTCTTTCTTCCGGAAGGAAATAACAATCAGTATGGAATAACAAAGCATCAAATTTTTCTTTTAAAATTTCGCTCAAAGTAGACTTTCCGGAACCACTTGGTCCATCAATCGCTATTAGAACTTTATCATTTCCGATAATTTGTTTTTTAATTATTTCATAATACACTGTCATAAAAATCACCTATTGTTATTTTAACACAGTAGTCTCAATAATCATTATCAAAAATTATTATTAAATTTTCTATTCAACAAACCAACTAATTCCATATCCCTTTTTCCCTATATGGATAGTAAATACTGGGCCTAAATAATCTGTAACTGTAATTTTTGAATTTGGAAATTGTGTTTCGATCGCTTGTTTTAAATCCAAAGCAGTATCTGGAGAATTTTTGTTCATGATTCTGAAAGTATATTTTTCAAAGCCTTTTGAATCCTCTATGATGTTTTCAATAAAATAATTATTAACTTTTCGAGTAGTTCTCTCTTTTTTTATAAGATCTAATTTTCCATCAATCATTTTAATAATTGGTTTTATTCTTAAGACTGTTCCAATTGCAGCTTGTGCTGTAGATAACCTTCCACCTTTTGAAAGAGAAAACAAATTCTCCACAGTAAACATTTCACCTGACGTACTAATAATATTTTGCATTCTCTCGTTAATTGCTTTTTCATCTATATTATCTTTAATCATTTCTATTAATTCAACAGCTATCATTTCACTACCAAATGCTGCTAATACAGTGTCATATAAATATACCTTACTAGGATCATCTAACATATTTTTTGCTAATAAAGCAGATTGATAAGTCCCGCTCAAACCACTTGAAAGGGTTAAGCAAAAGATTTTCTCATATCCTTCACTTAATTTTTTTTCAAAAATTTCCAAGAATTCTCCTGGTGCAGGTTGGCTAGTTGTAAGGCGGCCTCCTTTATCTTGTAAGGTAAAAATAAAATTATTGTCGATATCAACTTCCCGATAGGAAATTGTTGCATCTACAATATTTAGTGATACCAGACTTATATTATTATCTTCTATTTGTTCTTTTGATAAATAAAATGTACTGTCAATAACTATTGCGAATTTCTTCATTCTTTTCATCTCCTTATTATTCTGAACACCATGAAACTCCATAACCTTTTTTCCCTGTGTGTAAACTAAAAACTGGTCCAATGTATTCCGAGAATGTCACTTTTACGTTTTTAAATATTTCTTTAAGTTCTTTTTCCAAAGCTCTTGCTTGTTCAATTGAGTTTTTACTTAATACTCTCGCATATATCGTATTATAATTATTCGTTGTAGATTTGATTTTCTCGACTATTTCATTAATTACTCTTTTGTGTGTACGAGCCGATTTGAAAAGTTCTAATTTCCCGCCAACCATTTCTATTAATGGTTTAATTCTCAGTACTGTCCCGATAGCTACTTTAGCTCTAGATAATCTTCCTGACCTTAATAAACTAACCAAGCTTTCAATAGTGAACATTAAATTAGAAGAAGCGATGAGCTTTTCTATTCTTGTAATAATTTCTTTAATAGTTTTTTTGTCTTTGATCATTTCTACTAATTGTAATGTCAGCATTTCATTTCCAAATGCTGCCATATGAGAGTTGAAGATATATACTAAACCAGGTTCATCTAACATATTTCTTGCCAATGTTGCAGACTGATAAGTTCCACTTAGTTGATCGCTCAAACAAACTACAAACACTTTTTCATAACCTTTCTCAAACAATTCTTCATAAGCAATTAAGAATTCTCCAGGTGATGGTTGGCTTGTAGTTAAAACATGCCCATCTTTTAATCTTTTGTAAACAAATTCATTATTAATGTCTGATTCCTTGAATACCTCCTCCTCATCAATTACATTTAAATGAACTTGCCTAATATCATTTGCTACAATTTCTTCTTCTGATAGATATATTGTACTGTCTATAACTATTGCAAATTTTTCCATTTTGATATCTCCTTTTTTTATAATAGATACCCATACACGACTATAAAGTGGGAAATACTTCCTAAAAGAACAAATATATGCCAAACAAAATGGCTATATTTAAATCTTGAAATATAGAATGCAACTCCTACCGTATAAAATAATCCCCCTATAATTAGAAAAACAATTTCATTTCCTAATACTGTAAATACATCTTTTGAAATAAATAAAACACTCCAACCCATAAACAAATAAAGTAATAAGTGAATAACTTGAAATTTATCAATCCAGATTGATTTAAGCACGATACCAATAATAGTTATCATCCAAAGAAAGGCTAGTAATAGATACGCCTCATTCGTTCCTAGTAACAATACTAGAAAAGGAGTATAGGTTCCAGCTATCAAAATAAATATACTGGAATGATCAAATCTTTGGAAAACTTTAGAAACAGTTTCCATTTTTTCTGGGAAGGAATGGTATAGTGTGCTAGATAAATATAGCATAACTAAAGCTACTCCAAATGTTAGGCTTGCAAGAACTTCAAGTAATGAGTTTGCTTTAATAACTAGTAATACTAGAGCTGTAATTGCTAAAAGTGCTCCAACGCCATGTGAAACGGCGTTTGCAATTAATTCTCCTAAACTTGTTTTTTTCATAAAATGTCATTCCTTTCGATTACTCTACCACACATAATAATTTATCAAAAATTACTCTATCTGTCAAGGCAATTTGCAATAAATAAAAAATACTTAAATTAATAAGTATTTTTATTCAAAGAAATGAGACAAATGAGGTATAAATGTTTTATAAAATTGATACTTCTTGTCTTCTGTCAAAACCTTAATTTGATTGTACAATTTATTTAATTTTCTATTTGATAACATTCCCTCAACTTCATCACACATCTTGATGTAAGTATAATACCATAATTTATAGTCATCAAACTTACCAAATGATTTAATAGATTTATTTTTCATATTCCACGGTTTTAAGCCTGCGAAGTGAATACCATTTATATATTCTATATCTGGATACCCATTAAAAGAAGAGTACTTTAAATCAATATTTGTCCATTGCCCACTTAATTTAAGGGTAATATATTGCATTTCTGGCCAATTGTATGTGCTAATCTCTTTTAAAATGATTGGATTTTTTAAATCTTTCATTATAGAATTATAAAATGTTATTGATGGCTCAAATAGGAAAAGAGATGCATTTACTCCCATATTTAATTTATCAGTTTTTATTCTGTCTGTTATGTTTTGGGGTATCAATGTTCCATGTGGAACATGAGAATAGATGTCGTGCCAATTCCAAGTACCATCTACATATAATGAATCAGGAATAATATATTTACCATCACTATCGTATTCCATACAGTATTCTTTTTTTTCATTTATAATTCCTGCAGGGGCAGGTAAATCAAATAACGAATCATAATCTCTAAGTGGTAAAACATCACAGTCAGCAATAATTATTTTATTATACTTCTTACTTAAATCACCATCTTCACCTAATCGAAATGCGTTAAATCTTGAAAACAAAAAGGGACGATCTTGTCTTTCATGTCTACGTTCATGTTCTACGTAAACTTCTCTTATCATTAATACATCATCATAAACTAACTTAAGTGAATTCACTGCAAACTCGCTAATGTTTTGTGAAACAATACATATTAAATCCGCTTGTGTCTTTTGAAGTCTTAATGCATATGCAAAAACCAATGCTCCAGGTAAATAAGAGTCATTCATAATTATAAAAGTAACATAAGCGTTTGGTTTCATAGTATCAGCCTCTTTAAGTTGTTAATAAATCTTTATAATGAATCGTGAATTTTAGAAAGGATTGAATCCTTAATTTTTTTCGCTTCTATAAGAATTTTGGATATTGAATTTTCATATTTGCTAATCATAGATGATTCAATCAATCCTGGTAAATTAATTTTCACGTTCAAGATTGCTCCTTCTAATCCTGCATAAAGCATTAAAGCACTAACGCCAATATCAGATAATGCGTTTTTGTTTCCATATTGCATAATAAAATCCATTGCTTGTAAAGCTGATAATGATAATTCTGAAATTCTAAAAGGAACTTTAATAGCTGCAATAGTCCCAGCTAAAATCATTTGATCTCTAATTACAATTTCAGCTTCAGTATCTTTAGGCAGTTTAAAAGCTTTCATAATTAGAGTAAAAGCTTCTGAATCTTTATCAATCAAAGTAACTAATTCATCTTTAATAGGAATTAAACTCTCTTCTAGCTTAATGAATTCATGTTGGATTTTAGGATCTAATTTCTTAAATCTTTTTTTGTTTATTGTTAAATGTCCAACCATTCTAACAAGAGAAACTCCTAAGCTACTTGCAAGTGCGCTTACGCTTCCTCCTCCAGGGGCTGGAGAAGATGAATCTACTTCATTATTGAAATCTTCTAGACTAAGATTAATTAATTTCATATATATCTCCTTAAATTATTTTTTTATTTTTTACTACTAATTTTCCGTTTTTGAAGACATCTAGAGTGTGATTAATTCCAAAATGATATAAAACATATTCGAAATTTTTACTATCCATTATTACTATATCTGCATTTTTACCGATTGCAATTGATCCTCTTGATTCAGCTATTCCTAAATTGTAAGCGGCATTAATTGTTGATGCATTTAAAATTTCATTAGATGTCATTCTCAGTTTATTCGCTGCAAGTTGCATAGTGAATTGGAAGTTTTCGCTAGGACTACTTCCTGGATTATAATCAGTAGATATTGAAATAACACAATTATAATCTATCATTTTTCTTGCTGGAGCAAAATCTTTATTCAAGTAAAAAGAAGTGCTCGGTAATAAATTTGCAACTACATTTGATTTTCCTAAGCCGATGATATCTTCATCAGTTATCGCCATTAGATGATCAGCACTGCTCGCCTCTAAAAGAATAGCTAATTTCGTTCCACCAATCGAAGTGATTTCATCAGAATGAATTTTTGGAATTAGGCCTTCCTTCTTACCATACTCTAAAATGTATTTTGACTCGTCCACAGTAAACACACTTGCTTCACAAAATACATCGATGAATTTTGCGAGTTCTTTTTCTTTCACTATTTTCATATCATTAACTAACTTTTCTATATACAGTTCTTTTTTATTAGAATACTCTAGAGGAATAGTATGCGCTCCCATATATGTACTAAAAATATCTATTGAATGGTTATTGTTTAATTCTTTAGAAACCTCAAGTTGTTTTAACTCTGTTTCTAAATTTAACCCATAACCTGATTTCGCTTCTACTGTTGTTACACCAAATAACAGCATTTTATCAAGCGATTTTTTTGCTTTCAAATAAAGTTCTTCAAATGAATATTCTCTTGTACTTTTAACAGTACTTAATATTCCACCACCTTGTTTAAGAATTTCTAGGTATGGAACACCAGCTAGTTTCATTTTGAATTCATTTTCTCTAGACCCACCGTGTACTAAATGAGTATGTGAATCTATCAATCCAGGAATGACTAAATTGTTATCAGCGTTATGCATTAATGTTGATTTACTTAAATAAACTTTGTAATCACCTTCGCCAAAGTCTAATATTTTGCCATCCTTAATTGCTATAAAAGCATTAGAAAAACGAGATATTAAATTCATATCCTTTCCTCTAATTGGAGCTGATTGATTTGGAGTAAGTAAAGTCCCAATGTTATAAATCACTAAATCCGCTTGCATAATTTCACCTCTTTAAATGTTAGATTCAATTATTTTAAATTTGTCAAAATCTCTAAATAATAGATATTTGATAGAATTAAGAGTTATGTCTTGTATAGACATTTCTTTATCAAATTCCAAATTATTTAGAGCATAATAATATTTTAAAGATCTAACTAAAGCATCTTTTGGTATTAGTCCGACTAGTTCAGAATTTGTAACTTCAACATGATATCTTGCAGCTTCCATTTTTACTGTTTCAAATATTCTGTAAAGTGGGTTGCTTTTAAAATCAAGAATATTCATTGTAACTTGGACATGCCCTCTTTGATCTAAATATACAGGTCCTGCTTGAATATATTTGAATCCACCACTTGATGCTCGAATTGCTTTTGCTATTGCAGACGCGATTTTTGTATTATCAGTATCTAAATCAATATTATATGCAATTAAAGGCTTTCTAGCACCTATTCCAATTACTCCAAATGTTGGATGTATTTCGGGCGTACCGTAATCTGGATACCAATTCTCTTCTTTTATTTTTTCTTTCATTCCTTCAAATTCACCTTTGCGAATTTTAGGTAACTTAACTCTATCTTTTTTATTTGCTGCTTCAGCATACATAAAAATCGGAATATTATATTTAATATTAATTTTTTTTGCAACTTCATTTGCATGTTGTACACATTCTTCCATTGTAATATTTGATATTGGAATAAACGGTATAACATCAACTGCTCCAATTCTTGGATGCTCACCCGATTGAAAATTCATATCTACTAAATCTAATACTTTTCCCGTAAATACTACTAACGCTTCTACTATTTCTAGTGGGTCTCCTAACAAGGTTACTACAGTTCTATTATAATCAGCATCAGGTTCGTAACTAACTAATTTAAATCCTTTTATATTTTTGAATGCTTTCACAATTTCCTCAATCTTATTTAAATCTCTACCTTCACTAAAGTTAGGAACGCATTGAACTATTTTTAACATTTAATGTCCTCCTTTTTTATAATGTTTTCCTATAATATCTTCTAACATTAATTCATCAGTTAAATAAGGAATAGTAATATATGAGTTGTTATCTATTGCATTAAACTCTTTACTAGTTTCTATTGCGTTGGAATTTCTAGCCCAAGATCTTCTTGAAACTCCTCCCATTACATCGAACAACATTGCAGTTTTTAAAATTTCATCTACTTTGAAACTTCCATCAAGTACTAGACCATAACCACCATTTATTGCTTTACTTATTCCTACTCCACCACCATTATGTAAAGAAACTAAACTCATTCCTCGAGATGCATTTCCGATGGCAACATGTGTTGCCATTTCTGCCATGATATTAGAACCATCTTTTATATTCGCGGTTTCTCTAAATGGAGAGTCTGTTCCTCCAGTATCGTGATGATCTCTTCCTAACATGATTGGTCCAACAATTTTTTCTCTAATCATTTCATTAAATTTTAAAGCTATTTTTAATCTGCCATAAGCATCTTGATATAGAATTCTTGCTTTTGTTCCTACTACTAAATTATTTTTATTTGCATTTTTAATCCAATTATAATTATCTAAATCTTGGAAGCGTCGTTCTTTATCAATTGCCTGCATTGCTGCTTCATCAGTCTTTACAAGATCTTCATTTTTCCCACTTAGACAAATCCATCTAAAAGGTCCATACCCGTAATCAAATAATAATGGTCCCATAATATCTTCAACATAACTTGGCCAGATGAAACCTTCTAAATCATTAACTTGGTTTTTACATATCTCAACAATCCCTGAATCATAGATGGCTTTCATAAAGCTATTTCCATAATCAAAAAAGTAAGTTCCTGATTTTGTTATTTTCTTTATTGCTTCATAATGTCTTTTTAACCCATTATTAACTAAATTGATAAATTTTTTCTTGTCTGTCTCTAAT
>CBDUWI010000028.1:0-8952 GCA_965370885.1 uncultured bacterium
TATATGTCAATATAGTATCTTTATCTATATATCCATTATCAGCTCTTGGCTTTTCCGTTATCCAACCTAATACTTCTGATTCTTTTTCATCAAACTCAAGCCATATTGGCTGAGTTAGGACAAAGTTTAAATACTTATATTCTCCTAATTCTATATTCGGCATATGTAATCACATTCCTGTTTTATGTATTAGTACATTTCTGAATTTAACTCTACAAATATTGTATATTTAATTCTATACAAAGATATTATATGCATCTAAATTGTATATAAACGGTCTATTTAAGTCATAATTAAGTCGTAAATACATCAGTAGATATGATGTTATACTATATAAGTATTACTATCAAAATAACAAGTGAGACACTATAAATTCACTTATACTGTGACAAGTGTATGGATTAAACAATATTTCTAATTCTTAGGTCTAATAAATACATAAATGTCTTTCTGCTGTAAATAGTCTAATAAATGACATAACAATGCCATTAATACACCCCATAACAATATTCCAAATATAAGTACATCACCCATCCAATAGGACAATAACAGACCCCATAAACAGACAACATACATTAGTATAATACGTATACTCATTTTCACGTTTACCTATTATTTTTCTGTATCATATATGATATGGCACACGAAACTGCAAAAAATACTATGAATACTACCGCAGCATTTATAAATCCAAAAGTAACATAAAACGGATAGAGCGAGATTATCAAAACAGCCAATACAGTAATTTCACTAAGACTTGTAAGTCTATATAAAGCCTTTATTCTACTGTTATGTTTTAAGACCAACTTTTTCATCGCTTCATACTCTTCTTCATTTATCATTTTACCAACTCATCAAGTTATAGTATATCTTGTTGTCTCTACTTGCAAGTTACAGTATATCTTATTACTATTATCCGCAAAATAACCAAGTCCATCTATTTCAGCAACTACCAGATGTCTTCGTACAGTCCGCTGATCACAATTAACTTTTTTTGCGAGTTTACTTATCAAGATACACGTATCGTTTATAAACATCAATTTCAATGCATCTATTATTTTCTGATGAACCTGTACAATATCTGTCATCATATGATCTCCTACTATTCAAAATTAATCTCACTTTTTCTTACTTATAGAAGTAACTGCTAATGCAATATCTTCTTTCTTAACAGTAGTTCTACCTGCATGTTTAGCAAGTTCATTAGCTTGCTCAGCTATATCGAACATTACTTCTGATCCAACCCTCGCTAATTCTTCGCTTGCAGATTGAGCAACTCTTGCTGCACCTGCATATCTAATAATTCTTTCAACAGGTGCAGAACTAACGACAGGAATATTCTTCCTTCTTTCATCACTTTTCATATTTGTACCTCTCTATTTACTAAATAATATACGAATTCTATCAAAACAGCTAGAATCAGGACTAGCAAAGAATTCATAATCTTTATCATGCCTTAATCCTCGGCACGTATACTGAATTGCATTTCTCTTTGCATTATCATTTATAATTCTCCAAAATTTCCTATCACCAAATCTTTTCTTTAGCGACAAATTGTAGCCGTCGCTTATATCACTCATAGGCCATTTTAGAATTATTAAACCTCGACACTTATCGTCACGAAGGTCACTTCCGCGATTAATTCTTGTCGAGACTATAACTTGTTTATCTGTTCTCAAAACGTCGCCATCTATATCAATATCAGTTGGCATTACCTTTCTTATATCATCTAGATTATCACTCATATAGTCGCTTATAGTTGTACTAATAGATTTAGATGATTTATTATCATCAACATTAGCATTATCTGTATTGGTAGTTCTAATCGGATTACTCGCAAAATCTACATGAACGTCAGACCTATCTAGAATACCCTCAGCATATTTCTTTGCAGGAGTTAGAATAATTATCTTACCTTTGCCAGGTTCACCAGTTACACTATCAACAAGTTCCTTCATCTTGTCTAAAATTCTATTGAGTACCATATTGTAACTCATTCTAAATTCTAAACTTTGCCACGTCGTATATGTAACTTTAAGAAGACCTGCTTTTGGTTTTATCATTTTTATACTGCCGGGCTGGTCTTCTCTTCCATTTATGACACCAATCTCATATATCTTTGGTACTATACCAAATTCTTCTGCTAAAACGAAGTCTTCTTGTATAGTACCAGAAGTTATAACTATATTCTTAGAAGATCTTTTAAAGAGGTCTTGCAATATTCTGTCAGGATAAGGTATATGAACTTTTATAACATTTTTATTTTCGTCCACACCTTTAAAGTCATATGCTAGAGATATAGATGCTTCTTTTATATAACGTAATATAGTATTAATATCTATTATTTTTTGTTCGATCTTATCGTCATCTTCAAATTCTTCATGATATTTAACATACAAATCACGAATAAGTAAAAATAAGTCTTTATATTCAAGAGCATCCATAATACCTCTAGTATTATTCTGATTTTTCATGATCTTTCTTATAATATCAAAACGTTCGTCGAATTGAGAAAGACGCTCTCTTTTTAGGTCAATTAATTCTTTAGTTCCAGGAATAATTCTATTTATAGAAGCTCTTGACAGTTCTATTGTTAGTGAATGAGAATCTAGCCACCAGTCGCCTTCATCAAATACTTCTACATCAACACTAGGCTTTCTTCCCATTTGTGTTTCAAGATCCCACTTAGCTGAATTCATTACTATAACATCGGCTCTAGAATAATTATAGAATTGTTCATAATATGGACATACATGTGGTAGGTCATTACCATCTTTATCTTTCTCATCTCTAATGAATACACCTACATTTCCCCATCCAACTGACTTGTAATATTCTATATTAGAACAATTAACCATTTTCTTAATCATGTTAAGACGTGTATTATGCATAGGAACATCACTATCACTGTCAGAATCACTACTACTGTCATCAAAATGATCTAAAATATTACCTTCAATAATATTGTGCTCCCACTCGTCAATAATAGATTTACTTGTTGGAGTTGGTACCCAGTATTTACATTTACATGCAGCACTCAGTCTAGATTCTCTTCTTCCTTTACCGATACTTCTAAGGTGTCTAGTACATGGTAATGCTTTATTTGCACATGTATTATCATATTTATACATTCTCATGATTTCATCATCAACAAAACCTTCAGGACTAAGCCCTAAAGACTCAGATTTCTTGTTTTCTTCAATAATCTTTTGTTGTAAATCGTATTGTTCTTCAAGAAATGGACACTTAAAATTATTTCTTCCCATAATTACGGCAACAGATAACTTTTCTCCGTTATTCTTAAGTATAAATTTATTACCTTTAAAATAGTCATCCTTATACTGTCTCTGAAGATTCTTAAACGGTGCTACTATAATACATCTACCAAGAGATTTTGATGCATTGAGTATTGTCGCAGATTTTCCGCTACCGCATTTACTAATATACATCAATATATTTGTAATATCCTTTTTACTAGCAGATAAATCTTTGGTGAAAAATTCCACTATATTTCTTACATCTGTCAGTTGATCACCACCTCTCCATGTAAGAGGATCTAACATCTTACAACTCTTAGAATCATCGCATCCTTCATATAATGACCAATCTATGTTCTCGTTATCTGGTATCATGTATATATACTCACCTATCCAAAATATAACCTAATATATAATACTTAAATTTATTTGAAAGTGAATCTAAATTATTAACAGTCTTACCTAATTCTAATTTATCAATAATTTTCTGTCTTTCTTTACCTGTTACTTCTCTCATTGTTATTTTTCCGCCTTCATCACTCATTTTAAATCACCTCAACATTCGATTCTGTTACACGATGAATTCCAGCTACCGTAAATATTACCAATATAATAATACTGATTATAAACCAGTCTATTTGTGGAATCATCATTCTTATCTCCTTTTTGAACATACTTGAGCAATGAGCATAAAGTATTTATCAATAGACATTCTTTCATGTTGTATATAATCTTTCATTACTAATCAACTCTACTTTTTAAAATTTTTTCATATGCTTCTTGGTATGGTTTTATATCTTTAACTCTAAATTTTTCGTACCATCCATCTCTTGAAGGATTTTTAAATATAGCAATAGTCATTACACTACCTACATATTCTTTATGAATTATATAAATTCTTTCAACTTTTTCGAAATTACTACCCATACAGACTATAAATAGATTATCAAATTTGAAAGATTCAATACTACCTACCGTCCAATACTTATGTCTAATACTATAATCAGATCCTTTTACTTCAATTTTTTTATACTTTTCATGTACCAAATCATGACTAATGTCAGTACTTATTTTTGCATTTATAGTTATTCTAACAATTTCTTCACATATATCACCTTTTTCTTTAACACTCATAGAATTTTGGCCATTGTCAACATAATTTTTTGATATTTGACTTTCACTTTTTACAATTTGAAATGCTTCTTGATATTGTGTTACATCATCAGCTCTGAATTCTTCATACCAACCACCTCTAGAAGGATTTCTATATATAGAAATAGTCTTTATATTACCTACTTCTATTCCATCAATAATATATACTCTGAATATATTTCTAAACTTACTATTAACACATAGAATAAATAGTGTATCAAAAAGTCCGGGTTTAATATTACCTATTATCCAGCGTATATATTCCGGACTATAAATTGCAGTCTTTACTTCAATTTTTCCGTATTTAAGACTCTGTATACTGCATATATCGAAAGGCGAGCCTTCTTTCATTATCGTACAATCTTTATCTCCCAATACTCTTGCTACAGTATGTACACCTATCATTCCTTTATATACTGTACTATTAGAATTAAGTTCTCCTGATCTACATGCAGAATTATGATAACATGCCATACAGATATATTCTCCATTCCAATTTCCATTTTCATCACGTTTTTTTAACCAACTACCACTCGTAGTATTACTTCCACAATTTGAGCATACTGTATTTTTATGTTCGCTTATTCTTTTATTTTTTGGTTGGATATTATCAGAATCAACAAAACTAAGTTTCGGTATTTTATTTACTTCAATCATCAACATCACTTCTTCAGTATTTAATATCATTATAAAAACTTCACTTATTTAATAACTTCCATCTTGACCAGCTTTACGTGTATATATTGTATCGAGATGAGTACAAGTAGAAATATCTATCCCAGCATTCCATGCTTTTTTAACCATTATCATATCAGATAGTTTACTTCGTATGTCATATATATCATCATCTGGTTCAAAATCTGAATCATCAATCAGTTTTCTTAATCTGTTCATTTCTTTTATATTTAACATTATTATACACCCTTAACATACTACTCAATTTATCTTCCGCATCGTTTACGTATTTCGTTATTAACTATACTAATAATTCTCAGAGTCCTCTCACTAACATCCAGATTTTCTATATCGTTGTATATCTCACAGAACTCTTCTATATTCACCACAGGTGCTATCATACCGTTACAACTTCCCATGTCAGTATAAGGTGTAATACAAAAATTAACAGAATCACCGTTCTCATCATTTTCAAATACTAAGTATTGACATGCATATTTATTATAGTGAGATAGTTCGCGTTTTAATACACAGACTTCAACTAATCTGGAATCCATATGTGCAAATATTACTTTTCTTTTACCTCCACAACACCAGCACCTGTCTTTTCGTGTTAATACATCATGTATTGATAATTGTTGTATTTCAGGACCTGTTAATAATTGCATATATATTAATCCTGTTAATAATTAATCTATAGATTCATTGTATTCACGAGTAATTTTAATAGTTTCACCATAAAGCTTACCTTTTAACTCTGGATGTACTTCACAAATTAAACGTTTGATTACATCATCATAAATTTCTCCTTTATTATCTATCTTTTTTAAACATTCAACTGTCTTTTTCGATAATTGTACAGCTGTCTTATCATGTTTTTCTTCTACAATACTGTAACCAGTCAATTTTAATTCTATTTGTCTACTAACAGGTAAACCAGTTCTATCTCTGATTTGTTCAAATTCTTTCAATGCTTCTTCATCAATCATAAAACATATCTGTCTTTTTCCCATGTTACTCACCACGTTGTCTATATACTGCATCGTCATATCCAAGTCTACATAATATCTTACTCATAATTTCATATAAGTCATCATATATATTCAATTCTACGACTTCTATACCAACATTTCTTATAAGTTCAATACCGTCTTTATCTGGATATTTATCATTTTTTGGTATTACTACTTTTTCTATTTCAGTATTTACAATAAGTTTTGAACATGTGATACAAGGTGTACCATTGACATATAGTGTCCCACCTTTTGCATTACTTCCTGCTTGTATTAACGCATTTTGTTCAGCATGTACTGCAGAGCAGATCTCAATTCTAGTACCAGATTCTATACCTAGTCTATTTCTTATACAGCCCTTATCAAGGCAATGTACTGCTCCTTTCACAGCACCGTTATAGCCAGTAGATATTATCTTGTGATCTTTGGATATAACACAGCCAAAATGGTGCCTAATACACGTAGACCTTAGAGATACTACTTCAGCAATAAGCATAAAATACTTATCAACAGACATTCTTTTATATGATCGAGTCTCATTTACATCACTCACTATCTTCAAATGTAATTCATCTTCCGCTGTTGTATCTGTATCTGGCATATTATCAATTCCCACATACGGAGTTTCTGTTTCTACAGTATAACTTTATCACGGTGTCATACCTTCCTCATCGTGCATATCTTCTTTATTATCTATATCGCTATGTACAAACCACTTATCACATCCAATATCCAAATTGAAAGATCCAATTCTTGTTGTATACTCTGTACCTTCAATAACTTTTAATACTCTTATTTCCATGTATTTACTATCAGAAAGAAATATACTTTGATTAATACACATACCTATATCTGATGATACGTATTTATAAAGATGCTTAATAGAAAGAACAGTTAGACTGTGATCAGCAGAATATCCCGGTTTTATAACTCTTATTTCTAATATATCATCAGGATCAGGACTATTACCTTCATAATCAACCATAGATAAATGTATCTTATGAGGAGCGTATTCTTTATCATCTTTACATAGTACATTACCACGTACGGTAAACATATCGCCAGGATCACATCCTACATGTATAACAGTATCATCATCAATTAATGTAACTCTACTATCATTTTCATGGAGTATGTAACCTTCCGATTTCATACCGCTTTCTCCCATTTCTTTTTTAAATTCTGCATATGACATATTCATATTTATCACACATAGTTCTTAACTTTGTCTTATGTATATCTGTTAGATGTATATTAGATGTAATTTTGTGACATTTTAACTGGTAGTTGTTTAGTTATTTAGATGTCTATTAGATGTAATTATATGTACTAATACATAGTAGTACGTTTTTTTAGTAAACATTAAAGATACCTGTTATGACATGCTTAGATACAATATTAGCACTATATCCCAGCACGCCCAGCTATATAATAACATACTAAATATATTTATTAATGTATGTAACTCTTCACCTTTACAATCATTCTTCAGTCTTTCATATATTTTACAACTATACCATCTTTCGTAAATATTACAGATGTAATCTTACCTTTCAATTGCGGGTATTCTTCATTTAAATAACTCATGATTCTATCTTCCACATGTCTCCATGGTATCGGAGCCATTGTAATTTCTTTAGCCATACTTTAACCCCAGTAGTTAATCATGAGATGCTGACTCATATCCTTTCAACTCAAGTTCATACTTTTTAACTATACTCTTAAGATGTGCAACTTTCGAAATGACGCAGAGTGCCCCCATAAAGAATCCTAAGAAAAACCAAAAAATTCCTATAGCCACACCAATCAGAATTATATTCGTGTCTATCATTTTACTGACCGCCCAATTATATATTATACACAGTAAATCTATCATCTAGAATTTTATGTAAGATAGGTCCAACATTGTGCCATTTTAACTGACCAAGACTACACCCAGGTCTAGTTAAGGCAACTGTATAATCTTCAGATAACTCTCTCTGAAGATACTTAGCAGAATCTATTATCAACCATATGTCAGATTTACCTCTCCAATCTTTCTTAGTAGGAAAAGATGCCAATATTTGACCATCATCACATTTAGTAATACATGGAATATTACCATATTTCCATACATGGGATCCCCATATAACGTCTATATCAGGATACTTGTCGACAGCGTCTTTAGCAATTCCTGCTCCCATAACGAGTCTGCCGTTATTCTTTACAATTCCATTCACCGTGATACATATCACATTCGCATCACTTTCCCAGATATCTCCTATAGATTCTTTCATTGTTCATTACCTATTATACTACTACTTAACATTCAAAAATGTCGAAATTCTGCTCCTATCTCTGATATACATAAAGATTAATAATAATATCACCATACATTCTGATAGTAAAATCGATGTAATATTCCCACCACTCGCAATTGCTGAAACACCGCAGGCTGTGATAATAAATATTATAAAAGACATCAAGTTTACTGAATTATCTATAACAATATCAGATCTAATAAATTCCACATACTTATCACATTTCCGACACCAGACATGAAACGGGTCTGGAAGGTCATACTTATTCGTAATTGTATTATTCGAACTTAATACATGAATATGATTATTATCATCTACAACATATACAATCATATAACTAACCCCATGCATCAATCATACTTTTCTGTACAGGATCAACAATCTTCTCATTCCATCTAAAATTAATACCAATAGAATTGTTCTTCATCTGATAATTACCTTTATATAACACAACAATCATATCATTATCATTTTTTCCACCACCATGTTTTTTAGAAAACTGACTACTAGATTTCTGAGATTTATCTAATTCATCAATAATGACTAGAACAGGTT
>CBDUWI010000029.1:0-8737 GCA_965370885.1 uncultured bacterium
AAAGTATAGATACTAAAATAACTATGACTAGAGGAGATAATTTTGATCGTCTTTACAAGTTTAAAAAATTATCAGATCTTACACCTTACAGTTTAAATGGTGCAGAAATAATACTCACAGTTAGAAAGGGTTACGATTCACCAATTCTATTCCAATTAAAAAATACTGCAGCTGATGGTAGTTCTGACGAAATAGAAGACACAGATTTAGCTAACGGTCAATTTACGATTCATATAATACCTATTAATACGGCTTCAATGCTACCAGGTTTATATATATACGACATACAAATAAAATTAGCTGGAAAAACGAAAACTTATGTTAAAAATATGTTTAAATTAGAAGGAGATGCAACAAATTAAATGTTAACTGAAAAAGAAAACGGAAAACCAAAAAGACCTTTCAAAGCAACTAGAGAGCCCATAATTCTTAAAATGGACGAGAATTTTTACGATCTCGATCCAGTTCTTAGGCAAATGAAATACTCTATGATTAAGAATACTGCGCCTAATAGAGAGTTTGCTTTTTACAACGATTCAATTTCTCAAACGATGACAGAGATTACATCTGCTGTAATGGTTGGTGATGGTCCTCATATTACTATTGATCACAAATCTCATGGAAAACAAGCTTTAGAAATAATAGAAGATTGGAACATGGAGATAAATGTAAACGGTCGAACTATCGAAGATTATATGAGATCTGTTTGGTTTGACGAAATAGTTCATGCAGATTCTTACTGGAGAGTCTTAGTCGATCCAAAATTGTATGAAAATCGCGTTGATATTCAAAGAATAGATCCAAAAACGATCACAAAAGTAAAAGATCCGAAAAAGGGATGGCGGGCTTTGATACAAACCGTTCCAAATTATAAAAGTTACAGAACAGAAGCTCAATTTTATAGGAATGTTGTAAAAGATAAAATATACTTATCGCCTCTAGATATACTTGGTAACAAAGGATCTCGTTATAAATTAGATATAATGATTCCAGACAAACCAAATGTGGTTTTACGAACTTCTTACTTTATAAAACCTCCAGTTGGTTCGATTTTACATTTCATTACTGGTAAAAGATGGACGTTTTACTTTATGAGAAAATTCGCTCAGAAACACTGGGCTCCTTTCTTAGTAGCTTTAATAGGAGATCCAATGAGTAATTTTTATCCAGACGAACCAGAAGCTATGACTGAGGCAATAGAATACGTTCAAAAAATATTACCGAAAATTTCTAACTGGGGAGGTGTAGCTTTACCAGGAATTATCAATTTAAAGACTCTAGACACTAAAGCAGCTAAATCAGCGCAAATCTACCGAGATGCTATAGAATTATACAATAAAGAGATTATGTGGGGATTATACGCTAGTATGGCTCAGAGAGATGCTTCGGGGAACGAACAATCTACACAAAGGGGAATACTTGATGCTTTCTATACTTTCTTAGAAACTATGAGACGTAAATATAGTAACACCTTTACTAGGTTTTATTCTAAATGTTTATTACCAGCATGGGGAATAAACGATGTAAAACAAAAGAATATTAAAGTAGAATTTAGTACATTAAAGAGAAGTGGTTATCTCGAAATAGCACAAGCAATCGAAAGGTTGAATACTATTGGTCTTTTCAAAGACGATAACGAAGCAAGAAAAGCAGGTTCAATTGTTTTTGCTCATCTTACAGCTTTAACCGAAGCAGAAAACAAACCAAGAGGACAAAAACTAATGAAGGAATTAAACGAATCAAGCTCTGCGTTTGGAGGAAATTCACAAAGAAATCCACAAGCAACGAGAAGTACTACAACATTAGAAGGCGATATAGGTATGAGGCTTTTAAAGCACATAAGAGCTGGGAAGTAATGAAAAAAACACTCAGAAACCTTATAGAACAAGATATTGATAAAGTACTCGATAACGAAAAAATTAACGATAAAAATTTTTTCTTTTTGATTTTACATTATCTATTAGAACTAAAATCCATAAATTTGATGGAAGTTAACGATTTATCCATAGAATTAAACAAAGAATACGAACAATTTTTAGGGGAATTTGACGAAGAATTAGTTTCTTCTAACGGAGAAATTATAGATGTATTGAGAAGTGGTATTGGAAAATTTTGGAAACGAGTGCAACCCATTTTAAATAAAATTAACGAACTAAAATGACCACAGTAAGAACAACTCTAACTAAATTCTTAAAATTCTTAAAAGGTTTAGAAGATGGAACGGTAAACGATAAAGCTTACGATAAAATTAAGAAAACTTTGAGATTTTCTTTAGATCATAATGTTTTTGGTCATATGCAACACGAGGGTAATGTTTTTGAGATTCCTACACAAACAGATTTGGAAGTTCTAATAATGGGCGGAGGTCGTTCACATAAACCTGGACAGCCGAGAGAAGCTCACTATTCTAAAGAATATCTTATGAAAAAAAGATCTATGAACTTACCAGCTCACGAATGGAAGCAAAAAGGGTTTAGAGAAGGAACAGAAGTTATAAAACAATCGGGTAGGGTTATTATGAGAACTCCTTCTGATAAAACAACATCTAGAGGTTATAACTATGGTTTAATTCACGAATCTAAAAAATCTGTGTTAAAATACGCTTTTCTTTCGGCTTGGTCGCAAATAATTGACGATATAGTACAAACATATGCAGATGAGGTAAGATGAGTAAAAGTTGGGAAAATATAAGGGTTAACCTTAAAGATAGGGCTAAAAAAGCTAAAGGGGATATTGACGATTCTTATTTAGATAAGAAATTCTATAAAGATACTAACGGGAAATTTTTTCCATGTAAATGGTGTGGAAAATATATGTACATACACGATGTAAATAGAAAGAAGCGTAAAATTCTATTATCGTGCAATACAGATGAATGCATTGGAAACGCTGATTTAGATGAAACATGGAGAAGAGCAAAATTGAAAAAAATGGGCTACGATCCAGATAGAGTACTTGGTCCGCAGAAAATAATAACAAAACATAAAACAAGCTTTAATTATTTTGATGAGAAAGGCTATGTTTAATGGAAGTATATAATTTTGTAAACATTTAAATAAGAATTACAATATTATATTATTAAGTATGGAAAACTTTATAGATAATAAAATTGATCTCTCACTGGAAAAGTTAGAAGAGGAAGACGGTAAATTCTACTTCGTAGGCGAAGCTTTAACGCAAGACTATGAATGCGAGGATGGTCTCAAAGCTCTTTCTAATAAACTTGTGAACAAACACTTTACATGGAGACACAGACATCCAATAGAGAAAGTTCATAAAGAAAATCACGTGTATGGGATTATTAGAGAGTCATCTGTAGACAAAAAACTAATGGTTAAAGTTGAAATGTATGACCATACTGAAGATCACAGAAAATTAATCGAGGATATAAAATTAAGGGATTTTGTAAGTGATCCTCTTTCCTTGTCTATGCATTATAGAACATACCTCAATGAGGAAGGGGAAAAAATACACTACGATGTTTTTGAATTGGCTGGTACTCCGTACCCGCATTGTCAAGAATGTCAAATAATAGAAACTGGTGTGATAAAATTGGAAAAAGACGAAAAAATTAAACAAACTGAACCTAAAGAAGAGGAAGCTAAACTATCTAAAGCTCTTGAAAAAATTGAAGAATTAGAAAAAGAGCTTAATAGTAAAACTAATGCTTTCGAAGATTTGAATTCTAAGTTTGAAAAACTAGACAAGGAACTAGAAGAAAAGGAAACTAAAGAGAAATCTTTAGAGGATAGGCTTTTAGAATTAGAAAGTACAATCAAATTTTTAGAAATTAAGAAACCTATATTAGATAAACTATTAGAGGCTGACTCTACTATTGACGAAAAACAATCAACTTGGCTTAAAACAGAAAATGTTTCTTATTTAAAAAACAGACTCGAAGAAGCTTTAAAGAAAGCTGAGTCTCAAATAGTGGTTACTGAATTAGAAGAAACTGCTGAAAAAGCCAAAGCTGAAGTAGAAAAAGAAAAAACAAAAGTTGAAGAAGTATCTTACGAAAAGTTTACTAGCCAAATTGGTGAAGTAGGCAAAAAACGTATATAAAATAAATAATAAAATAAACAAAAAAATAAAAAGTGATTAATAAATGTCAGATCAATACCCCGCAAGGGGACCGACAATAGACTGGGAAGGTATCACTTCTGTAAGTAAAGGTAGTTATCGACTTCATACTGGTTATGGAGCAGATTTTGGAGAACCACTCCAATTAAAAGGAACTGGTTTAAAAGCTACCCCTATTTTGAAGAGACCTGTACAATCGTACCAAGGAACAGCTGGAGCGACTGAATGCTTTGGCGCTTCGTTAAACATTAAAGTAGCTATTAATACTTATTCTACTGAGGACTTTGCTTTAAAAGGTGCTCATGTAAGAAAAAGAGATATAACTGCTTTATTGATAGGAGCTATCAAAGCTAAGAACGTAGGAACAGATGATATTGAAATAAATAGAACTATAATTCCTGCAGACGGTGGATTCGATAAAATGGCGACAACTGGACAATACTCATACGGGAAAACTCTTATGAGGATTAAAGCTAAGAAATTTGGTTACATTTGGGTTAATCCAGATTATGAAAAACCGAGGATTTAAAAGGTGAAATAAAAAATGGCTGAACAAATAGGTAATTTATCAGATAACATGTTAGTTCCCCCATATTTAAGGGAACAATATTTAAAGTTAGTTGATGAATACGATACGAAATGGCAACCTTTGTTTTCATTAATGATGCCTAGAGTTATTGCTGAAGGCAGAGGCTCTAAACATTACTGGACTAGACCAAGAATGGCTGATCCACAAATGATTGCTAAGTTTTACGAGAACGATGAAAGAATCGAACCAATGGCTCACCCACATGCACGTGTGTGGACATATAATACTAGAATGACGGGAAACATGTTCCGTAGGAACAAAAGAATGTTTGCTGGAGATTTTAAAGGTGGAATTCTGGAAAGGGCTCATGCTAGACTCTTAGAAAACTTAACTAAATCAATAGATCGTAACATTGAATATACCTTATGCCAATTTGCATTAGGTAATATAACCACAATGGAAGAATTCACAAACCAAGACACAAATCGACAACCTTACTGCGATATTGATGCAGGAAGTTTTAGAGATGTTGCTACTGGTGTTGATGGATTAGGTGGTGTTAGATGGGACGATTTTAGTGGCGGAGTTGGTAATCATGCTAATATCTTTGATGATTTAGCTTTTCTAGTTGAAAGGTTCGCATATTTAGCTGGTGAATCTCCTACTATATTTTACATAGGTAGGAAAACTGCATTAGCATTAGAAAAGAACGAAAACTTACTTAGTAGATTAATCTACTTCCACGACACTACAGATGGTGTTCTAGGAGCTACAATTCAAGGTTTAAAGTTAATTAAAATAACTGGTCAAACCTATAAAGAAGTTCCAGGTGTTGACACACTAGACGAAGGCTATCCAGGAAAAGGCGATTATTTAGAACTTGATTGGACTCATCTAAATCGTAAAGATATGATGGCACTACCAAGTGGAATCGGAGATCCTGCAGGTTATTTCTATGAATGGGGAATAATTACCAACGGAAACGCTGGTGAAGTAGCATGTGGATGGGTAGATGAAGATCATCAAGCAAGAGGAAGTCCAACATCAATCTTTATTGAGCAATGGGACGAAAAAAATCCTAAACAAGTGTTCACAACTGCAAAGTTAGAATACTGCCCAGAAGTCTACGACTATTCTAAGATAATGTGCGTTAAGAAATTAGCAAGATACGAATAAGTGATTAGTATTGGCTAGTTTCATAAGTAAAAGTGATATTGTCGCATGGGTTCAACTTCAATTAGAAGATTTTGTAGCTGACGATCTACCTCAAATTATAGTAGATATGGCTACTTCTAAAGTTTTAGGCGAACTAGTGAAAAGGAGGGTTAAAACTCTTCCAACAGAAAACGATTCAAACGGTTTTCTTAAATTTGCGACAATGAGTTTTGCTTTGGAACTATTATGTAAATCAAGAAAAATCACTCAGTCGTCTGGGGATATTTTAAAAGATAGGTTTGGTGATGTACGTCACGACTATCAACGAAGTAACCCTTTATTTTTCTTTGCTCAAGGAACAAGCGAAAGTTTCATGGCTTTATTGCCGTACGAAACTTTTCGAATGTATGGGTACGCATATTGCGATTCTTATGTAAAAAGAGCGTATTACGATAGAACTGGTTACACACAACCACAAGGAAGTATTAGTTTTGATAAAACATCTCGAGGATTCGGATGGGTAATTGACGAAGAAACTATTGAATTAGCTGATGACGAGAGTCTTGACGATATAAGTGGTGAAGACTTTTAATGTGGTTACATAACAATTTAAACACAACAAGAGTTAAAGCTTATAACGAAAAAGCTGTCGTTAGAGGAACTGGAGGATTAAGTAAAAGAGAAGATTACGATACTTTATATCTTAAAATCTTAATAATACCTGAATTTGGTCGTTTTAAACAAAGAAAAGAGGGTAGGTTCGAAGAACTAATATTACATTTCCAAGTATCTAAAAGCGAATTAAATAAGAAAAGATTTACTATTGAAATTGGTAAAACTCATATAATATTTAACAACATAGATTATAAGGTTATAAGGGTTCAAGATGCTTCTTTTATGGCTGGAGTTCAATTGTACGATTGTTTCGCTAAGAGAGTTATGCCAGTTGAGAGTTTAATATAATGTCAGACACAGAAATAAGAAATGCACTTGTTGACGATATAAATGGGTTAGATTTTACTTATCAAGATCTCGATCCACAAGTTAAAGTGTATAGATACGGAGAAGGGTTTTCAAGAATTAACCCAACTATAATGGTAGGATTTTTACCATCTAATAGGAAAAGATTTCAATCTATTAGTGATATTATAGGTAAAGCAAAAGGAGACTATTACAGATACGGTTATTGTCGCGTTGAACTTTGTACTATTCATTGTTATTGTCAAGAAGAACACAAAGATGCAACAAAAACGACAACGATTAACGGAAGACTTTTATGTGAATTTATAGCCAATAAATGCTTAGAGAGAGTTTTAAGAATATGGGAAAATATTTTATTCGATTACAACGCTTCTTTCGATAGAAAAGACACGATACCTGTCGTAAGGGATTTATCCTTTTATGACGAAATCAGTGAAACACAAATTTACAATTACGATATTGATGTATATTTAAGAATACCTCACACATGGGATAAAGTTCCCGAGGGGTATGATGAAGAAGGCGACCTAACTAATATAGTTAGTATAGAAGAATTAAAAGAATTAAATAGTAATAATAAAAAACAAATAATAATAAGGTACGAAGAATAATGGGAGAATTTATCACAATATTTATGGGTGCATCTGCTGCAGCTCCTGCTGCAGTTGAGTACGATAAATCAATGATAGTTGGAGATGGTTCAAGTCAATTAGCATCTTCTAAATTGTATGCTGTTACTAACGAAGACTGGCAAACACAATTAGAAGACGATGGTTTTAGCGCATCTGATCAAATATATAATTCAACTGCTGATTTCTTCGCTGCTTCACCAACTCCAGAGAATCTATTTGTTTATGCTTATGTAGCTGGATCTGATACAGATTATAACAACATGATGCTAACAAAAATAGATGACACTACATGGGAAATTCCTTCTAAACCTCCTGAAGGTTTTGCCCCTGGTGGAACTGGAGAGAAAAAGGTTAGATTTTATGGATGCCCAAAAGGAACAGGGTTTCAGTGGAACTACCAAGATGGATCTGTAGGTCAAGCTTGGACAGAAGTAAAAGATTCACAGGATAAATGGAACGGTCAAGTAAGGTTTCCTAACGGTTTAACTGGTGTTAGTGGTCCTGTAGTAATTGAAAGTAATTTAGGTACTAATTGTAAGATTACAGTTGATTTTACTATAGATCCGAACAAGGGTGGTGTAGGCGAAAAAATAGCTGAATACGATGTTAACATGGTTTCTTTAGCTCTCGAAAACGAACAAAATCTTAAAAATTATAGCACTAATGTGTTTGGAACTAGTCAAGTTAACGATCTCGATATTATGATGAGCGCTATAGCAGGAAAGCAATGTATATTTTTCTATGCTGCTCCTGGTGATGTTAATCCAGACGATTTAATTACTGGTGGCGGTGGTGTTAAATGGGGAAGTTTAAAAAGTATAGTTGGACAAAGAGAAGATTTTGTTCATTTTAAGTCTAAACCATCTGTTACAAAGGACGACATGGCTTCAGGATTAATGGGAATGACTTCGGCAACTCATCCACATACAACTATGGGGTGGGCGAGACCACATATGGCTATAGTAGAACAAGAACCTATTTTAAACCAAGGTAAATGGAGAGATGCTCAAACAAATTATATAATTCAAACAAATTTCTTAGCTGGTAAACCATTTATGGTTGTAAGGGGATGGACGTTTGGTACTGACGCTAATTCAGATAGAATAAATGCAGTAAGATGTAAATATATAATTTTACAAACTTTAAGAAATGGTATATATTCGTTACTTTCGAGCAGAACTGTTAGAATGAGTTATAAAGGAATAGTTAAACTAGAAGAACATATTAAAGGTATATTTGCTGGATTGGTAGCAAACGACATAGTAGATAGTTTTGCTTATGTCAGAATTCCTTTGAAATATGATTTCTTAGCCAATAACGATGCAGCTAAATTAGCAAATATAAAAAGCGAAATCAGTGG
>CBDUWI010000030.1:0-8708 GCA_965370885.1 uncultured bacterium
TATATGGTATAAGTCATGTACGATTTGTAAATAGAAAGTAAATAAAGTGTATGGTATAGAATAATGTAGGTAAAACTTTATAAAGGATAGACACTTATTAAATATAAGTTTTCCATTAGTAATTTTAATAATCTAAAATTGCTCACAACACAAAGTTGTAAACTATCAAAACGTACAGAGAGGTAAGTCTATTCAGATGAGACCTATTTCTGGTTTAACTCCAGTCTGTCTACCCTGGAGGTGGGGTAGTTTCTTGTCTATGTAGGTAAAAGTTTATAAAGTAATATATATAATATAGTATATGGATAAAATGAACAGGAAATTAATTTGATGGAAAAAATTATAGAAAAATTTAGAGAACAGAATAAAAAGATGGAAGCAATAAAAAGACGTGATAGAAATAAAAGATGTGCCATATGTAAGAAAAGACTAATAGATAATGGTTTTAGTTCTATACCTATGATATGTAAGGTTTGTGAGAATAATGTATAATCATGGTAAGAGTCTCGAGCTTTTATGTTCACCAAGTGGATTAGTTCAAATAGACGAACATCCAGAAAAAATAAAATTAATAATTAGAGAACCAATATATATGAAAGGTAATTGGGAAGGTGGAATTATATGTCCAGACATTTTCTTGGGATACCTTAATAGAAATTGGACCATTGTAGAATATAAACGTTCACGGGCTAAAAGAGAATATGCGGCTTACCAGATAGAATCAGGAAAAAAACTTTTACTAGATCACTTTGATATTCCCATTAAGAATATGGTTGGTAAATTTGTATATGGTAGAAATAAATTTAAATATGAAATAATATGAAAGATCCTAAAAAAGTAATTAGAGGAAAAAAATCGAAAGCTGCTGGCGCAGCATTTGAATTATTTGTACGTAAAAATTTGGAGTCTAAAGGTTGGATTGTTGATAAATTTACAAATAACGTTGATTTAGAAAATAGTAAGTTAATTCCAGCTAAACATAAATTTCGAGGTATTGGAATACCAATGTCTTTAGGTACTGGATTTTGTGATTTCTTGGCGTTCAGATTAATTAAATGTTTAGCTACATCTATGGGAAGTTTAAGTTATGAAGTTATTGGAGTTGAAGCTAAGACAAATGGTTATTTAGATAAAATAGAAAGAGAAAAATGTAAATGGCTTTTAGAAAATAATATTTTTTCTAAAATTTTTATTGCAGAGAAAACTAAAATTAAAAACAAAGTGGTTATTATATATCATGATTTTGTGGAGAAGTATGAAATATAAAACACTAACACTTAAAGATGTAATAGATACTTTTGTTAGTTATGATTTAGAACATAGTAGATTTCCACATAATTATATGTTAGATAATTTAGATATTCCGATTATTGGTGGAATGGCAATTGATGATAAAAAATTAATTTTAATAGACAAAGAGCTTCCAACAGAAACAATGAGGGAAGTAATAATTCATGAGTTGATTCATACTAAACATTATAGATTGGGAGATTTACCAAGAGATATAAACACTATTGAAAGAATAGTTCACAAAGAAACGGGTTTGGTTTATAAAAAATTATATGGAAACAAACCATGATAAAAAGAGCAATAATATTACCAGATGTACATATAGATGAAAAGGTATCACCTATATATAAAATAGTTAAAAAATTAATTAAAGATATAAAGATAGATGAAATTATATTACTTGGAGATTTTGCAGATATAGCTTCACTTTCTGCTTGGGATTATGATAAAAAAAGACCAATGGAGGGTAGGAGATATAAAAAAGAAATGACTACTTTAAATAATGAATTAGATTTTTTACAAAAATATTCTAAAAAAATAACATATCTTGAAGGTAATCATGAATTTAGAATAGAAAGGTATTTAGATAAAAATCCAGAAATGGAAGGACTTATAGAACTAAAGGAACAACTCAGTCTAGATAAACGAAGAATTAAGTTTATTAAATTTAATAAATTATACAAATTGGGTAAATGTAGATTTACTCATGGAATGTATACTGGTAAATATCATGCTACTAAACATCTTCAGGCGCTTGGATGTAGTATAGTTTATGGACATGGACATAGGGCTCAATCTGATATGATGTGTATGAAAATGCAAGATCCAATTATGGCTTATGGACTTGGATGTCTTTGTGATAAACAACCAGACTATTTAAAAAATAGACCAAGTAATTGGATTAATCAATTTGCCATATATGAATGGTCAGATAAAACTGGAGATTTTAATATATATCCAGTAAATATAATAAATAAACAATTTAGATGGAATAACAAAACTTATAGTTTATTAAGCAAATGAGAACCGAAGAAGAAATATTAAATAGAATGGATAAGTCACTCTTTGACTTTAAATGTAAATATGATTTTAAGTTTTTTTGTGAGAGAATGCTTAATTTAACTGAAATGGGTGGAGTGCATGACTTTCAGTTAGATTGGTTTAAATTGGCAGAGAGTTCTGTTAATACAGTAATAGAAGCTCCGTCTAGTTCTTCTAAAACGGAAATAATGGGAGTATGTTATCCACTTTGGTATCTTTATACTAAAAATAAAAAATTAGAAATTTTACTTGTTTCTAAGACGGTTGCGCAGGCCGAAGGAAATTTACTAGATAGAATTAAAGATTATATAATGAATAATGAAATTCTCAGAAAAGCATTAGTTCCAGATGATGCTAAAGTAACTTGGAACAAGATGGGTATCAAAACAATAAACCAATCTACTATTAAGAATGTACCTTTCAATGTAAATATAAAAGGATATAGGGCACATTTAATTATTTGTGACGAAGCAGATTCATATGAAGATGTAGATATATATTTTAATCATGTAACTAGTAGACCACATCCAGGTGGTAAGATTATTCTTATTACTACTCCAGAGGGAACAACTAAGTTAATTGGACAGTTGAAGGAAAAAATAGAATTTTCTAAAGAGTTTAAAGATTATAAATTTATGAAAACTACATCACTTATATTTAAAGATACTGGTAAATTTGTCACTGGCAAAGATATTACTACTATAGAAGATTTTGATGATTTAATTAAAGATAAAAAAATAGAACCACTTTGGAAAGAAAATGATAATTTTTCATTTAAAAGTCTTAAGCAGAAATTTCTATTGGGTAAATATACCTTTTTCCAAAATTACTTATGTGAAATTATTGGAGAATTACAAGACGCAGCTTTTACTTTAGCTAATATAACAGATACTTACGATAATAAACTTAGATTTTCTTTCACAAGGGACGAATCTGCACAATATTTTATTGGAGCAGATTTTGCTATCTCAATTGGACCTAGGGCAGATTTTGATGCTTATGTAGTAGTAGAATCTTTAGGAGGAATATACACAGTAAAGTATATAGAAATTTCAAAAGGTATGCAGAGACCTCAGAAAATTCAAAGACTTAAATTTCTATACGATCAATTTTATACATCAATGGGTACTAGAGTAATAGCAGACCAATCCAATATGGGTACTATGGTGATTAATGATTTACGAGCTATTGGGGTAACAGTAATTCCACAATCATTTTCTGGTATAGCAAGATTTGAATTAATAAATACACTTTCTAATGTATTCCAAAGTAGGGGAACTTTAGTTATACCAAAAAATCCAGTAAACGAAGCTGATAATAAATTGATAAATGAATTACAAAATCAATTAATGGGATTCAAAAGAACAAAAACAGAAAAAGGAAATGAAACATTCTTATCAAAAGCTAGACATGATGATATTGCTATTTCTTTAGCTATGGCAGTAAAAGAGGCAGTAAGATTAAACTCTTCTATAGTCAAAGCTGTATATAGATAATTATATAGGTAAATTATATAAAAGTTTATATATACTAAATCCATTTTAAATAAATGGGCAATCTCAATATTAACATCTATCAAAAAGTTCATGTATGGTTTAACAAAAAAACTTCTTTACTTTTAGCAAAGAGAGAAAAGAGTACAGATTATAAGGCGGTAGAAAAATTCGCTATAGAGTTTGTTTTAGATGGAATTATAATAAGTGTAGCATTAGTTTACTTTATTCCATTTACTTTAATAAACATTGCTAGTTTGGGCGCATCTGCATTTTTAGTTAAAAGAATCTTTCCCTTCGTGATTCAACTTTTTAATTCTATAAATTTAATTAAGGTGGGTAAATAATGGGATTATTTGGAGAATATTTTGGTTCAAGATATTTAAATTTGGCAGATACAAATAAAGAAGTAAAACAAATATCTAGACCAAATACAGTAGATAATACATCTGTACTTAAAAGAGCAACTAAAGATGTTATAAGAGAATTATATCATAGTGATTGGTTTACATTTTCCCAAGTAAATATAGTTACATCATTGTTTTCTAGACCGAGAATAGATATAATATCAAAAGATAAGAAGTCTTGGGAAAAGTTTTTTGAAGATATGCGTAACTATGGAACTAATACCTCATTAAAAAGATTAAGATCTGAAATTAAAAGAGATTCTGTTGGATATGGAACGGGATATGTAGAATATATATATGATACAGATGGAGAAGAAATTTTAGATTTAAAAAAAGTAGATGCTTCCAAGATTGCAAAAGCTAAAATTAAAGGTAAAGATAATCTCATTTTAGATTCTAAAGGAAATTCTATTGGATATATATTAAGACTTGGAACATCAGCAGATTTAAGAAGTAAAGGAGATAATGTTCCTACAGAATATATTGATTTAATAGATAAAAAAATGGGAGATATCTTTCTTTTACCACATAGAATAGCTGAGTTTCCATTGTATGTTTTAGGAAATGATTCAGAAGCTCTTGGTATAATTGAACCATCTATCATTCAAACTAATAGACGAAAAAATTTAGAAACAACTCAGGTAAACGCTTTATGGATTAACGGTTCTGGATTACCTTATATTAAAGTTGGTAATGATACTCACGAACCTAATCCACAGATGATGGAAGATGCTTTAGATATGGCAGCTAATATAAGAACATCTCAGGCAATTGCTATTCCACACTATAATGAATTTGGTACTATTAATGCCAAAATGGATTCTATTTCTACAGATATTATGAATAATTTATTAGCTGCATCTGCTGGAGCTGGGAATGTACCATTACCTTTTATTACAGGTGCTGGTGAAGCTACAAATAGAAGTACATTATTAACTCAAAGAGAAATCTTTGAATTAAGTATTCAGGAGAAAATAGATAGATTCGACCAAGATTGGAATAATCAAATAATGGCGACTATTTCTAGTATTAATAAAATTGCTGAAGGTCAAATTGTATCTGAAGAAATTAGATTAGAATCTAAAGATGAAGTAGTAAAGAGACTTAAAACAATTTTTGATATGGGTGCCATATCTCCAAAGGAAATAAGAGAATATGTTCTTGCAACTGAGTCAATACAAAGAGATGATAGTTCTTATGATAAATATATTAAAGAGAAAAAAGAATCTGCCGAGAAGAAAGAGATGATGTCTGAAAATTCTACTGAAGATTTATCACTAGAAAAGGACAAAATTAAGAGTAAAGGTAAAAAAGAGGCTAAAAAACGTACTTAACTATATAAAACTATATAAAAGTTTATATATAAGATACCTATCTAACATTATGAAGAAATACATTGTACGAGGCGATATTCCTAAAGAACCTGCTATGATAATTGAAGGACAACTAATTATAAGTCCTGGGACATATTATGGCATTTCTCTTTCTTCAGATAAAATTAAAGAACATATTAGATTAACTGATTGGACAGATAAATTTAGCACTTCTTTAGTATACGGACATAGAACAAATACGAATGATAAGTGGATGGGCAATCCATCTCCAGATGATTGTGCTGGACATTATTCTGCACCAACCTATATGTCTCTTTCTGATGGGGTTTCAGTAGAAGGAGCTTACTCTAATCTTTTTATTTATGACGAAAATTTAGCAAAAAAATTAGCATATGGAAAACTTAAGTGTGGGGTTTCTGCAACTTTTGATTTACAAAATGGTGGAATTAAAAATGTATCTATTGTAGATAATCCAATGTGTAAACAGGCGTTTTTAAATTTATCTGATGCTGGTGGAGAACTAGAAACCGTAGAGATTATTTCCCCTAGCTATCTTAACTTATCAGACTCACCAACAAATGAAAGGGGGGAAAACTCTAAAACAATGAATAACAAGACAGAAAAAGAAATGGAATTAGAAAAGAAAATAGAGGAATTGGAAAAACAAGTTGCTGATAAAGCAACAAAGGAAACTCCTAACGACGAAGATAAAATTGAACCTGTTAAAACAGATCCAGTTGAACCTATAGTTGTGGATGAACCTAAAGTAGATCCAGTTGTTCCTGAACCTACAGAGGATGTAAGGTTGCCAGACCCAGTCGTGATAACAGATGCTAATAAGGATAATACCGAAGTAGTTGAAGCTATTAATAAGATGTCAGATAAAATGACAGAAGGACTGAAGAAGGCGGCTGAACCACAATCGGTAGCTCCTACTAATCCAAATCAAATTTCAGGTCGAGACGATGAGGTTACTCAAACGTTAGTAGAAAAATACAAGAGTTTGCACGATATAGAATGAACAGACAATTTTTTGATGAATTCAGAAAAGCCCGTTATCTAAATCTAACAGACGTATCATCTTCTACAGCGCAGGGCTCATCTTTCACAGGATACACAAACCAAGGTACTCAATTCTCTGGGCAATTATCAGACGCAGCAAAAGCAAGGCTAGTAGCTTTGTCAGCAGTTGAAGAAGCTAAAATGCTTCCAGGAAGTTTCCAGTACAACGCACGTTATAGATCTCTTTATCCAGATACAGACGCAGTTACTTTCACCACAGGTGAAAATACAGGAGCAGACGTAGACGAATTCAATACGAATTATAAGGATGGAGAAGTTATAGCACCTACACAACACTCTGTTGGAGTAAGTATACAGTGGGCAGCAAATAGAAATAATATTTATGAATTGATGCGAGACAAGCAAGATGAATTATCTTATGCAATGTCTACAAAGATTGAAGATTATATTCTAACTAATGCTACATATGGACTTTTAAGTGCAACAGCAATGACAAACACAGTAAGAGGTTACAGTTTGCTTTTTGGTGGTACAGCAACAGCAGATAGTGGGATTGCAGCAGGTAATGTTCTTGATGTCGAAAAAATCAATAAAGCTAGAACTAGATTATTATCTAAGACAGCTTATTTTTGGACTGGTGGTGTCGAAACAAAGGCAACAGTCATAAAGAATCCATGGCCAAATGAGCTAGAAGATCCAATTATATTAATAATTGGACCCGAACAAATGGAAGTTCTTACAAATGATTCTCAGTTCAGAAATGCAGAACAATATGGTAGTAATTTACCATTATTGACTGGAGAAATTGGTAAAATTTTTGGTGTCAGAATTGTAATGTCACAATACCTACCTACCACAGATACTGGTGATGCGGCATGGGACAGTAGTACAGCAGCAACAAACTTAGTAAGATGTATCATGATGAAAGGACGAGCAGCGTATACTTTTGTATGGGGACAGGAACCAACTTTTGAGCTTGATAAAACAATCAAGCGGACAAAAGATGATATGGTTCTTTGGACGACATATGCAGGTGCTGTAGTACACGATGATGCGATTTGTTTCCTAGATATGGCAATAGCTTAATTTTAATTTTTTTTAAAAAACTAAATGGACTGACCGTTGGTGGGGATATGAAAATATCCTGGGTCCATTTTTTTAACTACCCAACTTAATAAAATAATAAAATATTTTCAGTAAACTAAAAATGAAGGAGGATAAATAATATGGGTGGTTTTGGTATAGCAGGCGGAGGCTTCAGAGCACAAAACTTTCAGGGTGGTATTGCAAATATCGCTGTTGATGGTTCTGGTAATGGTAGTTCTACAATTGCATTTAGACAGAAGTTTAAGAATAATTCTTATGGCGTGATTGCAACTCCAAACCAAAGTGGTACGGAAGTTTGGACTACTGGTGTCGTAATGGCAGCAAGTAAAACAACTTCTGGTTGTAAGATTTACATCAAAGGATGTAGTTCTACAAGTGATACTGTTGCGGTTGCTTACGATGCACACGACGATACAATTAACTAATTAGTTAATTAATATTTTAGTAACTAGTGGTAACTTTATTAAATAAAATATCAAAATAAATTCATAAAAGTTATATAAAAGTTATTTTTTGTTTACAAAAATACACGATTTATATAATTCTTAGAGAGAATTATATAAAACTTTATATAGTCTTTATTCTTAATTATAGTATGAGTAATATTGGAACAAACACAATTGATGGGAAAAATTATAAAGTAGAAAATATTCTTTCTGAGTCTTATAATGATACAATGAAGGCAATTAAAACTACTACATTAGCGACTGCTTCATATATAACTTATGAAAGTGGAACTGTTTCTCCTGGCGCAGAAACAAATGGATATGATGTTAAAACTACTGGTGGAAAGTTTGCAACTACATCTACAGCATATAGAACAATAGTAAAAAATGATGATGCTGTGTTAGATATTACAATTTTTTTAAATGTAGATAATACCAATCCAATTACAATTAAATCAGCTAGTGAATTAGACTTGACCGGTTATGCTGTTACTAATATTTTTATTGATACTCCTGCAACATATGCTAGTACAGTAGAAATAACTTTATTTGGATAATGGAAGATTA
>CBDUWI010000031.1:0-8676 GCA_965370885.1 uncultured bacterium
CAAAACTCGATAAGACTCACAGCGGATGTAAATTCACTTCTCTACCCATACTCCAAGGTTGAATGATGCTTCCTTGTAAGCATTGTCCAATAAAATGAGCAATTATTATCGCAATGAATGTGTATTCGTTAAACATTAATTCATCAGGTACAGTAAATGAGTATAATACAGGAAGTAATAAACCGATGAATCCACCAATATAGGGAATAATATCTAAGAATCCTAAAGTGAAACCAAAGAATATACTTCTTTCACCGAGTCCAAATATGAAAAAGATAATCGTAAAGAAAATACTCATTATAAACATTGAAATAAAACGGCCATTAAAATATTTTTCAATAACGAGATTTGATCTTTTTCCTAATTCTTTTACATTTTCTTGATATTTTTTTGGTAATACTACTAAGAACCCCTCAAATATTTTTTGTTTATCATGTAAGATGAAAAATAAAAATACAGGGATTAAGACAATACTAATAACAATTCCTGTTAGACTCTTAAATAAACTGAAAACATTTATTACTATGGGTGATACAGTATCAAAATTAATATATTCGCTTATCGAAGCGTACATGTCTTGTAAAACTTCACTTCTATCAGTAAATGTTTGCATATAATCGATAATACTAGTCCAGTCATGAGATATGAAGACTAAAGCTTGAGTATATATTAAATTTCCAACGAAACCAATAAAAAGTCCTAAAATTATTATTAAAAGAATAAAGACAATGACAACACTTAACCATCTTTTTTGAATTTTTTTATCAATTATTTTCACGATAGGTGCTAATAAGTAACTAATAAACAAAGCAACGGCTAAGGGAAAAATTATTGCACTCATAGCGTTAAATAGTGTGGATATTTGGGAACTGAATAATTCATTAATATAATATAGGGAAACTACTGTTAAGGTAATTATCCCTAAATATTGTAATATTGCAACTCTATTTTCTTTTTTTGACATAATTTTCCTCCTAGTTATTTATTCATAATAATTGTAACACAATTAAACAAGAAAAAAGCACTTTTTAGTGCTTTATTATCTTCTTAATCCTAATTTTTTAATTAAATCACGATATCTTTGAACATCTTTTTTAGCTAAATATTTTAGTAAGTTTCTTCTGTGTCCTACTTTTTTTAGTAAACCACGTCTTGAATGATGATCATGAAAGTGAATTAGCAAGTGATCGTTTAACTCAGTAATTTCTTTTGTTAATAGTGCAACTTGTACTTCTGTGCTTCCTGTGTCGCCTTCTTTAACGCGAAATTCTTCAACAATCGCTTTTTTTGCTTCGCTTGATAATGCCATTAGTATTTCCTCCTTTTAAATTTTCTTACCAAATTCCTAGTATATCGTTGGAGTATCGATAAACAAAGATATTGGCGCAATTAATATTTTATCATAGTAATAAATTTATGCAAGTATTATTTTTTTAAGTTTTTAAGTATTTCTAAAGTAGCTATTTTATCTTTAGCTATTTGAGAAACTAGTTCTTCAATTGAATTAAATTTTTCTTCATCTCTTAATCTTTTTATAAATTTTATTTCAATGTCTTCGCCATAGATATCTTGATTAAAATCAAAGATATTTGCTTCGACACTTAGTTCTACTAAGCAGTTTAGTGTTGGATTATGGCCGATACTAGACATTGAATCATACCATTGATCTTTTACTTTAGTTAAGGTAGCATAAACACCTTTTTTTGGTATTAAGTAATCAGTTGTATTTATGTTGGCTGTTGGGTAACCAATCGATCTTCCTTGAGCTGTGCCGTGGATTACTTCACCAATTATTGAGTAATAATCACCTAATACATCTTTTACGTTTTCTACTTGTCCGGAATTGATTAAATCTCTAATATGCGTACTACCTACCTTATAACCTTTATGTGTGATTTCTTTCATTACAACTGTATGTAAACGGGAATCATTCATTAATGTTTGAACATTACCCGAACCTCTTATGCCAAACTTAAAATCGTAGCCACAGACAATTGTATTGATATTTTTTAAATAGATATCGATAAATTCAGTTGGTTTTAAAGAAGCCTTTTCTTTTGAAAACTCAATAACGTATATAACATCTAAATCAAATTGTTTGAAAATCTCTATTTTTCTTTTTAGTGGTGTTATATAGTAGTAATCTAAATCATAAAGAACGCTTTTTGGATGGTTATCAAAAGTTACTACTGCTTTTGTTAGGTTTTTTTCATTACCGATTTCAATTGTTTTATTAATTAGTTCGATATGTGCTAAATGAACGCCATCAAAAAAACCGATAGCAGCAACTGTATTACTTTCAATTGGATTTCCATTTAATTTTATTACTTTCATATTATTTCACCGTTTCTGTAAAGATGTTTATTGCTTTCATTTTATCTTCTGTAGGGTGTTTATCATAGATGGCTAATAGATTGTCATCTTTATCGACAATACGTGTTAAAGAATGATTTTTGAAATATTTTAGACTAATTGCCATCCCGTTTTTAACATGATTTATAATATCATCGTTAATTTCTATTTTCTCTAACTCTGAAAGTGCTTCCGATAAAGAGATAAGAGTATAATTGCCTTTTTTTAATTCTTCTATTGTGTAACTATCTTATACGCTAAATCTTCCAGCTTTGACGCGGTGTAGTTCTAAATTATGAGCGGGATACCCAAGATGCTTTCCAATATCTTGGGAAAGCGTTCTAACGTATAATCCTTTTGCCGCATGAACAGAGTAATCAAATGTAGCATAATTATCCTTATAAATTATATCGCTTGTTCTTTCGATAGCAAATATTTCAATGTCTCTTGTTTCAATATCATTAATGATTATACCTTTTCTCGCATATTCATATAGTCTTTTACCTTTATATTTAATTGCTGAATACATTGGCGGTGTTTGTGTATAAATTCCCATAAATGATTTTATTACTTCATCGACATTTTCTAATTTATTTACAGTTTTCTCGGCAATAATTTCTCCGGTTTTATCTTGTGTATCAGTCGATTTACCGATAAGAACCGTAGCATTATAGACTTTTTCATCATTATTTAAGAATTTCATGATTTTAGTACCTTTATTAACTCCAACAACTAAAATACCAGTAGCATCAGGATCTAGTGTTCCTGTATGACCTAGTTTTCTCGTTTTTAAAATGCTTCTTAAAATGTTTATTACATCATGAGATGTGTAACCTTTAGGCTTATTTACTAATAAAATACCATTCATATTATCACCACAAGAATTATACATTAAAGCTAAAAAAAAACCAAGTTCAAACTCGGTTATTTTTTAGGCGTTTTTAATCCATTGAACTAATGCGTCTTTAGGTGTGAATCCAGCTCTTTGAGCTACTTGTTTACCTTCTTTTATGACAAATAATGCGGGAATTCCTCTAACATTGAATTGACTTGCAAGTACATTATTTTCAGGTACATCAACATCTACTTTAACGACTTTTATATCTGAATGCTCATCAGATATTTGTTCTAAAACTGGTCCAATCATGCGACATGGTGCACACCAGTCAGCATAAAAATCTACTACTACAGTTCCTTTTGCAATAAGGTCATTGAAATTATTTGTGTTTGCGAATACTACTGCCATTTTTGTTCCTCCTTTTAAAATTACACTTTATTATACTTAATGACTTTGAATATTTCAATCAATTTACTTTAAATATTAAAAATAAACTACGGTAACTCCATTTCCGCCTTCGTTACCTTCTCCATCTCGGTGATTTTTTATTAGCTTATTACTGTCTAGATAAGTTTTTACTAATTTTCTTAATGTTAATGTCCCAAACCCGTGGATAATTGTTGCGAAAGGAATGTTTGTTAGTAAACAATCATCAATGTATTTATCTAAAGCTATTTTTGCTTCTTCATAACGCATTCCTCTTAAATCGAGTTCTGTTAAAACTCTTTTTTTGATCTTTGTTCTAGTATTATTTGCATTTATTTCTGTTTTCTTTTGTTTTTCGATAAATTCAATGTCTTCTTCATTAAATACTGATGTTAAAGCGCCCATTCTTACTAACCAATTATTTTTCTTTTGTTTTTCGAGTAATGACGCAGATCTATTAAATTTTATTACATTAACAATATCGCCAACTTCATAATGATGATCTTTTGTGGATGAAGTTATATTACCTTCTAAATCGATGTTCTTAACTTTGAATTTAATTTCGGCAATTTCATGATCTTTAATAATTCCTTGTTTTTTTAATTCTTCAATTGAATTTATTAGCTTTTGAGCCTCTTCTTTCGTTTCTTTAATTATATGACTTTGTTCAATAGCTATTTTCTTCTTAAGTTCTGATTTTTCCTTTATTAAATCTTTTCTTAACAGTTCGTTTTGATTGACCAGTTCATTATTTTTTTTGATTTTATCTTCGTACTCTCTAATTTTTGATTCTAGAGAAAAACCTTTCTTTTCGAGCTTATTTATCAGGTCAGTTACTTCTGATTGCGAGGTTAAAACATTCTCTTTTGCTTGATTAACGATTTCTTTTTTTAAACCTAAGCGTTCACTAATTAATAAAGCGTTTGATTTACCTGGTATCCCTAAAAGTAAGCGATAAGTTGGACTTAGAGTGTTTACGTCAAATTCGACACTAGCGTTAACTATTTCATCTTTATTAAAGGCGTAAGCTTTTAATTCGGGATAATGAGTAGTAGCTATCACGTAAACACTTTTTACTCTTATGTAGTCTAAAATACTTATTGCTAAACTAGCTCCTTCTTTCGGGTCTGTTCCGCTACCGAGTTCATCGAGTAAAATTAAAGAACCGACTGTTAAGTTATTAATAATTTTAATAATCCTTGTCATATGTGATGAAAATGTTGATAAGGATTGTTCAATACTTTGTTCATCACCAATATCAGCGAAGATATTTTCAAAGATTATTGTCTTACTTCCATCCATTACTGGTATTAATAACCCACTTTGGACCATGATTGATAGTAATCCCATTGTTTTTAAAGCAACTGTTTTACCACCGGTATTGGGACCGGTGATAATAATAATCTTTTCATCCTCAGTAAATGATATTGTATTAGGTACTACTGTTTCTTGATCTATTAGTGGGTGTCTTGCTTTTATAAGGTTAATTTCATTATCGTTAATTAGTGGCATCGTGCACTCAAATTCATTAGCGTATTTTGCTTTTGCGAAGATAACATCTAATTCTGATAATATTTTTAGATTGTTTTTTAAAGGGTGATATTGTTCTCTTACTTTTAATGTTAGTTCTCTTAATATTCTATCTACTTCTTTAGTTTCATCTAGTTTTAGGATGCTTATTTCATTATTGATTTCGCTAACGCTTACAGGTTCGATATAAACTGTTTCGCCACTACTAGAATAATCGATTATTGAACCCTTAAAATTATTCTTTTCACTGATTTTAACTGGGACAACAAAACGGTTACCTCTTAAGGTAATAATCGCTTCTGTTAATTTCTTTTTATCTTTGTTTAAGATTAAATTTAATTTCGTTTTTATTTTATTTTGTTTTTGATTGATCCCTGATCTTATTTTACGAAGCAATGGTGAAGCGAGATCACTTACATCACCATTTTCAGTTATTACCAATTCGATTTCTTTTTTTAATGCAGGAATATTATCGATATTGTCAAAATAGATATCTAAATCGATATCTAATATTTCGTTTTCTTTTACTTGGATATAAAATTTAATGTTATTGTTTGAAGCATCAATTAAGCCAATGATATCTAAAAACTCTGTTGGTCTTAAAATCGATTGAATTTGCGCTTTTTTAAGCACATCTGTTAAATCTCTAATACCACCAAAAGGGGGAGATTTATATAAGACAATTATTTTAAGAGCGTGAGCTGTCTCTTTTAATAAACGATTAATTTCTAAATGGTTGTTAGAAGGAGTAATCGAAGTAATTAGCTCTTTACCTAAAAAAGTCTCGGAATAATCGACTATTATTGTTTTAACTTTATCGAATTCTAATAAATTGATATCAAAATACATAATATCACTCCTAGCAATACTATTTTAACAAATTATATGTTAAAATAATAGTGCGAGGTGGTTTTTTTGAACTTTGTCCTAAATTTAACAGAAGAAAACGTTGAAAGAGTCATAACTTTTTACAAAGATTACCAAATGGATTCTAAAAATGAATCTGTCCTTTTCTTTGCGAAAACTGTCGATGTGACTGTAACGATATACACATCTGATAAAGTTATGTTTCAAGGTGAGGAAGCTCTAAGAGAATTTAATATGTGGAAAGAAATACTCGGATATAAAGTCGAAACTAGGGAAATTAATGAGACCGTAATAGATGATGATAGTGATGATGATTTGAATAGTTACTATTTACCTTCAATTGGAAGTGACGAAGTTGGGACAGGTGACTTCTTTGGTCCTGTCGTTGTTTGCGCGGCTTATATAAGTAAAGATACTGTTAAATTAATCAAAAGATTGAAAATAGCTGATTCGAAGAAGCTAAGCGATGAAAGAATTATGAGTTTAGGTGAAAAATTAAAAGATCGCGTTGTTTATAGCTTATTAACATTACCTAATGAAAAATTTAACGATTTAACTAATAAAGGTTTTAATTTAAATAAGATTAAAGCTTATTTACATAATAAAGCAATCTTAAATCTCCATGCGAAAATTAATGATACACCGATAGTTATAATGGATCAATTTGCGGATGAGAAATTATATTTTAGCTATTTAACTGATGAAAGAGAAGTTTTTAATATTATTAGGTTTGAAACAAAAGCTGAAAGTAAGTTTGCGAGTGTTGCAATAGCGAGTATTATCGCAAGATATGCTTTCTTACAGCATTTTGATAACTTAAGTAAAGATAGTGGTTATAAGTTATTAAAGGGAGCTAGTGACCAAGTAGACCTATTAGCTAGCCAAATTATCGAAGAAAAGGGTGAATATTTCTTAGAAAGATACGCTAAGATGAATTTTAAGAATCTTAGGAAAGCGAGAAAGCTTTTAGAAAACAAGTAAATCATTTGTTTTAAAAGGAATATTAAAGTATAATTATTAATGAAAAAAGGAGATGATATTATGGATAAAAGATTAGAAAATGCAATAAATGATCAATTAAATTTTGAATTTGAATCAGCACATATCTATTTAGCAATGGTTGGATATGTAGCTACGCTCGGGTTAGATGGTTTTGAAAACTGGCTATTAATTCAATATGAAGAAGAGATAGCTCATGCGAAGAAGTTTATGAGATATCTTAATGAACGTGGTGGCAGAATTAGAATTGATGGATTTACGAATCCTGAAAATGAATTTAAATCTTTACTTGAAGTTTTTGAAGTGTCACTTGCTCATGAAAAGAAAGTTACAGCACGAATCAATAACTTGATGAAAATCGCTCATGAAATAAGCGATTACGCTTCTGTTAGTTTCTTACAATGGTATTTTGATGAACAAGTTGAAGAGGAAGATAATTTCTCAAAACTGATTGATAAAATCAAACTCGTTAAAGACTCAGGTCTTTATATGCTAGATAAAGAGCTATTAACTAGAGTATTTGTTCCAATAGTTTAAATAAAAAGCCTCATACTTTATAAAGTATAGAGGCTTTTTTTATGATCTATTTTACATAGTTAATCAGGAATGTTTATATTTAATTAAATAATTTAATTAGGGTGTTATGATCAAATCACTTTTTTAATTTTCTTATTATTCAAATATCCTCCACTATACATTCTATACATAACATATGTTGTATAACCTAGTATCAAAATAGTCATCAAAGGGAATAAAGGTTCTTTAATAACTTCCCATTCTTCTGCAAAAGTGGCACCATGACTATGAATGTAAGTTCCCATTTCGAAATATAACCCCAGTAAAATCAATAAAGTATAATCAAACATAGTGTATAATTCTTCTATCTTCAATAACTTCTTAAAGTACTTATAGATAGTAACTCCAATTAAAAATATTGCATATAGATAAGAAAATATCCCAATACTTCCGAATAAAAAATATACTTTATCAATTATTTCATATGGGATTGTACCATCAATGAATATAACTACTAAGAATACACTAAGAATTAGATATGTATAATTTCTAGTTTTTACAAAGACAAAAATGATACTAGCAATTACACACATATATACTATTGATATCCCATATATACCATTTAATAAAATCGATAATATTGTTATAGTAATGAATGCAATAATAAAATATGTTATGGGATATTTTAATGCTTTTCCGCCATATGCGATAATTAATTCATAGAGTTTATTGTAATCCTTAGTAAGTATTAATTCTACTACAATTATAATGATACCTCCATATATGAAAATCGATACAATTAGTGGTGTTAATATTTCATTCAAAGAGTATAAAAAGTCTCCAGTTAAATATACTTGTTTATTTACATATAATAAGAAGAATCCAATTAAACTTATCACTAATCCAATTAGATATAACAGATCAAACTTTTTCGCGTCCATAATTTCATCTCCCAGAATTTATTTCACAATATAAAAAGAAGTAATTACTACTTCATACTACTTCTATTTCTTTTTATTATATTTTGGAAAAAATATAATAATTATTACATTGGTAAAACTAAACCTATGAGTATTCTTGACCCTTTTGCTTGGGCTCTTTTTTTAAAAGAATGTAAAGTTGGAATGTTTAAACGACAATAAGATAAA
>CBDUWI010000032.1:0-8491 GCA_965370885.1 uncultured bacterium
TTTAAAATATGGAAATACTCTTTATTGTACAAGAGTATTAGCACCAAGTGCATCATTTGCTGGTATATATGGAACACCTGGTACTTCTGGTACATATACAGGATATACTACTGGTAATGCTTTCATATTAAGTGATTTTGAAGAAGAAAATCCAGATGAATTTGGTGAAGAATCAGTTGTATTTTCTAATGGTAGAGCAGAAGAAGGTTCAAGTATATCAATTATAGCAAGAGATAGAGGAGTTAATGGTAATTATATAAAAGTATCTATAATTGGTAGAGATAAATACGAAGCAGTAAGAAATATAACTGGAGATGATGACGCATCACCAGCTTCAGTAGGTTTATCAGCAACATTATTTAATGATTTAGGAGATATTGATGAATCATTTGATAATGATAAACAATTTCTAGTATTGGTAAGAGTAGCAGATCAAGAAGATATAAATAAAACAAATATACCATATACTGTAAAAGAAGTTTTTCTTGTATCAACTGACCCAAGAGAAATAGACGATGAAGGAGAAAATAAATTTTGTGAAAATTACATTAATTCTAATTCACAATATATTAGAATAGCTGTAACAAATGCTTTTAAAGATGATGATATGAGTACATTTTTCAATACTGAATATTCAACATTTGCTGGTGGTCAAATAAATGCTGGTGATGCTGTCACTGATGCTGATATTATAGAAGCATATGAACTATATGATAATGCAGAAGAAATTGATGTAAATATTTTTATAGATTCAGATAAAACCGTAACAGTAAAAACATCATTAGATGAAATTTGTCAATCACGAAAAGATGCAATGTCAGTGCTTGATGTTCCTAAAGAATTAGTTGTAAATAATAAAGGATTTGAAGCCACTAACTGTAGAGATTGGAGACGAGGTATTGGAGGTTTCACAGATTCTAATTTAAATATAAATACAAGTTATTCAGCAGTTTATGCTAACTGGTTAAATGTTTATGATAAATGGAATGGTAAATATCGATGGATTCCATCATCAGGACATGTAGCTGGAATTTATGCAAACACAGATGATGTAACGGACCCATGGTTTGCTCCAGCTGGTTTAAATAGAGGTATTTTAAGTAATATTAGAAAACTAGCTTGGAACCCATCAAAAGGAGCAAGAGATGTACTTTATAAAAATGGTTTAAACCCAATTGTATCTTTTGCTGGCCAAGGAAAAGTAGTATGGGGTCAAAAAAACTTACTTGATAAAAGTTCAGCATTTAATAGAGTAAATGTAAGAAGATTATTTATGATATTAGCTAAATCAATAAGTACAGCTTTAAAATACTTCTTATTTGAACCTAATGATAATTTTACAAGACTTCAAATTATAAATATGATTGAACCGTTCTTACGAGATGTTAAAGCAAGACGAGGAATTTATGATTTTATGGTAGTTTGTGATAGTAGAAATAATACACCAGAAAGAATTGATAGAAATGAGTTATGGTGTGATATTTACGTTAAACCAACACGAAGTGCCGAATTTATTGTCCTCAATCTGATTGCAACTAAAAGCGGGGCCAGTTTCACCGAATTAGTTGCTGCTGTTACACCTAGTTAATAGTTAAAATTAAAATAATTAGTTTACAATTATATCTAATTATGTTACAAATATAATATAAAGGAGGAAAAAGGTTAGCTACCTCGATTTGATACCTTGTTTATCAAGTCTTACTCCTTAAATAAAAATCTAACAAGGAGATTTAAATATTATGAGTAAAATAAGTTATATTTGCCAAGAATGTGGTAAAGAATTTACAGCATATAAGAGTAGTAAAAGAAAATATTGTAATGCTATATGTGCTAACATAGCGATAGGAAGAAAAAAGAAAGAAACAAGAGTAGAATTAACTTGTCATTATTGTGATAATAAATATAAAGTTATTCCTTTTCAAGTTAAAAGATCAAAATATTGTAGTGCAAAATGTCGTGATATACATGTTGGTATTAGACAAATCGGTGAAAATAATCCATTTTATAAAGATAAAATAACTTTAACTTGTATAAATTGTAACAAAAAATATGAAGTACATCCTTATAAAAAAGATATTTCAAAATATTGTAGTATTGAATGTAAAGGTGAATATCAAAAAAAATCATTAAAAGGTAAAGGTAATCCACATTTTGGCAGAAGAAAGTATACAGATTTAGAATATCAAAATTGGCAAGAATATAGAAATAAAGTTAGAGCAGAAACATATGCAAACTATAAATTATATGAAGATAAAATTAACCCTAAAGGGTTAAAAATTGGTAGAAATAAATATCACTTAGATCATAAATACTCTATACATGATGGTTTTCATAATGATGTTCCAATAAATATAATTTCGCATCAGTATAATTTACAAATTCTTACATGTAAAGAAAATTTAAAAAAGAATACTAAATCATGTATATTATTAAATGATTTAGAAAAAATAAAAAATAGGAGTTAAACAAAATGGTAGATGTAAATTTCAACTTAGAAGCTTTTAAAGCAGGATTTGGTGATGGCGCACGTTCAAATTTATTTTATTACGTACCGAATTTTCCTAGTGGAGTAGATGAAGGGCTTGGTAGTAATGCAAGATTTCTTGTTAAATCAACATCACTTCCTGACACAACTATAACTGAAGCCGTAGTTAATTGGCAAGGATTTGATTTTAAATATGGTGCAAAACATGAATTTAGTGATTTTACTGTTACATTTAATGTTGATTTAAAAGCAAAAATAAGAACAGCATTTGAAAAATGGATTAATGAAAAAATTCATAACCCAGAAACAAATGAGTATTTTACTTTTGATCAATATATGATGGACCAAAGATTACAATTATTAGGATTTGATGGTAATGTTATAAAAGAATATACATTACATGATGCTTGGCCAAAATCTGTTGGAGCTATAACATTAGATTATGCAACAACTGATATTGCAACATTTGAAGTTACTTTTGTATATAGTTATCACACAATAACTGAAAGCGGAACTGGGAATTAAAAATGAAAACATATGAAAAGTATTTAAATGAAGAAGATAGAAAAATAGAATTTATGGATATTAGTGCAAAGTTTAAAAAACCTTTAGACCATAAAGCTTATAAAGAAATAGAGAAAAATATTGAAAAGTTAATTAAAAAAAATTTTACTAGTTTTTCAGCAGTGGATTTTGATTTTAGATATGGAAGAAGTAAAAGGTAAATAATAAATAAGTGAGTGGAGATAAATAATATGTCAAACTTTAAAAATTATGTAAATGTGTATGAATTTGATTGTGAATTACCTGGTAGTAACAAAGTAGTTAATTATAAACCTATTACTACTGGACAAATGAAAAAACTTTTAATTTATGAAAACGAAACAAGTCCCATTATACAAGAAAAAGCACTTGATGATTTAATTTCTTCATCTGTAATAGATAAAGATTTTAAAATTGATGATATTTTTTTAGAAGATAGATTTTTTTTATTAGTTGAAATGAGAAAAATCTCAAAAGGTAAAACTTTTAAATTTCCTTTTAATTGTCCAGATTGTAAAACACAATCTTCACAAAAAATAAATCTTGGTGATTTAGAAGTAATAAAAAAGAAAAAAGTTAATCCATTAATAGAATTAACAGATAAAATTTCTGTTGAATTAAAACATATAAAACGTGGTGAACAAAAAAAATCAGAAAAATATTTAGATTTAAAAGATAGTGAAACAAAACAAAAAGTTGAAATGCAATTACTTGGATATGCTACTGGTATAACAAAAATAATAACACCAGATGGAGAAGAAGAACCTGATATTTTAGATAAAAAATGGATGATAGAAAACACTCCACCTACAATACTTGATAAGTTAAAAAAATGGTATAATGATAATGCTTTTGGTATTGAATTTACACATACAATAAAATGTGAATGTGGTTATTCAGAAATCGTAGATATACCTTTAAGTAATTTTTTTTTCTAATTAATTTATGGAAAACAACTAGTTTAAAAAATATTATTGAAGAACAATATTACCTAGCTAAAAAAGCAAATATAAGTATTATAGATTCAACATTAATGACAGACTGGGAAAGAGAAATATATTGTACATTATTATTAACTGATATAAAAGAAGAAAAAAAACAAATTAAGGATATTAAATGAAAACATATGAAAAATATTTAACAGAAGGAAAAGAATTAGCACTTGCTGGATTATCACAAGAACTAAAAAGAGTTGGTCTTGAATTATCAGATGTTGATAGTAAAGCAGAAGCAAAAATATATAAAAGAATTAGAAAGTTTAGTTAAACTTGCAAAAAAATTACATGGTGTATAATCAACAAATTAAAACAACCTCACTTAGTTATAAAACTAATGGATGAAAATCTCAAGGGTCATAATAACCTAAGAGATTTTTTAGTTTCAAGGAAAACATAAATGCCTGAAAAAACAGAACTTCAAAAAATTGATAAAGGAATTCAAAGAATAGTTGAAGAAATAAAAAAACAATCTAATTTGAATACAGCTGAAGCACGTCAAAAAGAAATTGAAAAACAATGGGCATTAGAAGAACAAAAATGGAAAGAAGATCAACGTAAAGAAGATGAACAAGATAGAAAAGAAGAAAAAGAAGTTAAAAAAGAAAACTTATCAACTTGGGGTTCTATAAAAGCAGGTATTAATGCATTTAATGTTTCTCTTGAAAACGATGAAAATAATAAAATTACCTGGGGTAAAATAGGTGGCCAATTAAAAGAATCTATTAGTGCATGGTATAATCAAACTTTAGAAATGGATAACTTATTAGGTAAAACTTTTAGATTAGGTGCTGCTATATGGGAAAACGTTAATAAACATATTATATCTTCTTTAAAAACTGCTTTTTCAGGTGTAACAGCTGGTATAAGAGAAGTATTAGGTCCAGTTGCAGAAGCATTTGATGCTGTAAAAAATGCTGTTGTAGGTATGTTTGGTTTCTTTAAAGGTATGTATGTTTCAATTTTTGGTAAAGTTAAACCAGAAGATAAAGTAAGAAATAGATTGCTTCAAGGAATAGTTAATTATTTTAAAGACGAAAAGAAAAAAGATGCAAGAGAAATGGGTGGTAAAAAGAAATTACCTAAACCATTAGCAATGTTATTATTAGGATTAGGTATTGTTATTGGTGCAATAGTTGGTGCAATAATGGCCCCATTTAGATTATTACTTGCTGTGTTAAAAAAAATAAAACCTATTGGTCTTGCAATAACAAAATTTTTTGGTGAAGGAAGTAAATTTGCTGGAGTACTTGATAAAGCAAAAAAATGGTTTGAACCTATTAAAGCATTATTCGGTGAAGGCGGAAAATTTGCTGGTCTTGGTAAAACTTTTGGTAAGATGGGTAAATTTTTAAAACCACTAGTAGCTGGATTTAAAATAGGATTTAAAGTATTAGGTTGGCCTCTTACAGTTCTTCTTGGTATTATTGATTTTATAAGAGGATTTATATCAGAATATGGTGAAAGTGGATCAATAGTAGAAGCACTTAAAGCTGGACTTAAATCAGCTTTTATGGGATTATTTGAAGCACCTGTATACTTGATTGGTTTACTTGGTGATTGGGTTTTAAAACAATTTGGTGTTGAAGTTAAAGGTGGATTAGCTAGTAAAATTATGGATGCTATATCTAGTATTTTTGATTGGATTTTTAAAATTCCAGAACTTATTACAAAAACATGGGAATGGGTTAAAAGTAAATCTGGTTTTGGTCAAACAGAAGAAGAAAAAATAGCTGATAGACAAAAATATTTTGGTGGTGGAGACATAACTGAAACAAGTAAAATAAAACAAGTTGAAGAAGATAAAAAAGCTGAACGTGAAAGATGGCGAGCAAGAATGAAAAAAAATGAAGAAGAAAAATTAGCAAAAAAAGAAACAGAAAGAATAAAAAAAGAAATAGCAGCAAAAAAATTATTAGATGAAACAGCAAAAACTAATGTAAATATTAATCAACTAAATCAAACAACAGAAAGTAATAATCAACAAATTGAACAAATACCAGATGAAATAGATAGTTCATTAGTTGGGCTTGAATTACTTTGGGATTTTTAAATTATGGCAGAATTTATATTTAAAGGAACATCAGAAGTAAGAAGACCACATGGTGGAAAAATACCACATGGTAATTTTAAAATTAAAGATGGTGGTACACTATGGATTCATATAAGACCAATAAAATTAGAAAGTCAACATACAGCAGGAAGCGGTGGAAGTATTTCTCTTGGAAGTGAATCATGTCCTACTTTTATATTTTTAGCACCAGATTCTATAAGTGAAAATATAAGCCATAGTTGGGAAAATTATGAATCTGTTCAATCACGATTAGCAGAAAAAGTAAGAAGTATTGCAAAAATGTCAGGTGAAATGAGCGCTTTAGCTAATAGTGCTAAAATTGAAAATCTTACAAAAACTTTTAAATCTTTAAAATCAAGTAAAGGTGTAACTGATATTATGAGAACAACTCTTAATGCCGTAGAAGGAACTTCTGTTCCAAAAATAAAAGTTGATACGCCTCTTGTTTATACAAATTCAAAAAGAAGAGATTGGAGTTTTACTTTTAACTTAATATCAGAAGGAGACCCTAAGCGTGATATTATTGACCCAGTTCAAGACTTAATGAAATATTCATCACCTGAAACATTAAGTAGCATTGATATTAATTTGCCATATATTTTTAATTTATCAACACAACCACATGATTATATTAGATCAACTCATACTGCTTTAGAGTCAGTTCAACCAATATGGAAAGGACCTTATATAGATGGTTATCCTTCAATGGTTGAACTACAATTAACATTTAAAGATTTGTCTCCATTATTTCGTAATACAATTGAAACTGGTTCAATAATAACTGTTAAATAAAAAAATCTTCATCTTTAAAAAGTTGTTTGTCTACTATTATTAAATCAGATTTATGAAAACATAAATTAAAATGAATGAAATATTTTTCAAATTTTTTATCTAATAATATATTAAGCCTATTTTCATTAACAAAACTCCATACCTTACCTTTAATTGGTAATATATTAGACAAACCTTTTTTTAAACCATTTCTATTTAAATTACTTTCTAAAGAACTTAAAGCTGTTTTTGTATAAGCTATTATTTTATCTCCTTCTTTCATAAATGTTATTTTAGTCTTCAGTTCCTTTAATTTTTTACATTACTTCTTTCCTTTTCTCATATCATTCCAATTTACGGTTTTATACATCAATTTTATATTGTTCTCGCATTTTCCGATATGCCCGAGAAAAAATATAGAGAGGAAAAAAATCTCCTCCCAACAAACTTTTCATGTTTTTCGTATCGCTCTTTTATCTTACTGCTCTTTCTTGTGCTCTCTATTGCTGTCATGTTCTCACTCGGAGGGCGATGGATATATAAATACCCAGTTTTCAATTACGTTGGGATCTAAGCTCTGGAATCTGGTCAAATACTCCTGATGGATTGCTTGTGGATCTAAATCCTCGAAGATATTGGGATGGAACATTTTTGCCATGTATGCAGTGCCTATAAATTGTTCCATGGGAGTGCCCCAACCACTGATTCTGTGATCGATCAGATAAACTTTATTGCTTTTCACGCCTGTCATGTATCCCCATCCTGGCTGGTTTATGATTTTATCTCTTAGGGTCTCCATTTCTGCTTCTGTTGGCTTATCCTCCGTATAACCTACTCCTGCTCCCAATATGATCTCAGGATCCTGCTCTAGCGGCCACTCTGGATCGATAGTAAACGTGCCTGTTTTTCCTGTTTCTACTGCCAGATCAGCAGCGATATTAACGCCGCCAGCCCACACGATCGTATTATGAACTCCAGAGAAGCGATTGTGGGTATAGTACGTTCCTGGAAAGTAACTGGGCCATGTGTAGAACACCCTTGGCTTTTCATTTTCTGAAAGCGCTTCTGTTCGAGATTTTATCTCATCTATAACCCCCCTGTGGAAATCAATGAGCTCTTCTGCCTCGTCTTGTTTGTCAAGGATATATCCAAGCTTTCTCACCCAATCTATGTAGTCTTCTTCTTTGTCATATCCAAAGCTAAATCGGACCATTGCAACACAGGGGACAATAGACTCAACCTTGTTAGCCACTTCATCATAGAGTGAGGATGCATATAGAATAAAGAGATCTGGTTGGAGCTCTGCTATTTTCTCATAATCATAGGTACCCGTATATCCAGATCCAACGTTAGGCAAATTAGCTAACTCTTGGAAGAAAGCCTTCGATTTTGCAACATCCTCAGGCACGGCGACGATTTTATCCATTGGCGCCTTAATTGATCGCATTACTTCAGTGACATAGCTGCTAAAGGGAATAATGCGTTCCACCGGCTTGTTCACTGTCACGATTCTATCAACGGAATCGATGAACGTAAGCTCCTTCTCCTTGCCCACGATAATCAGCTTTATCTGAATAAAATCCAGCGGGTTTATTTTATCATCGTATTTCGCATCTGCTAACT
>CBDUWI010000033.1:0-8460 GCA_965370885.1 uncultured bacterium
CATCGTTTTTGTCTAAACAACGAACTCCAATACAGTTGTTTTCTTCAGTAATTAAGTCGAGAGCCATCATATTTTCATGGAAATGAATGTTTTTTCTTGTAAAACATTCATTTTTCAGTGCAAGCATGATGTCTTTCCCAGTAGAGTCACCACCACTATGTAGTATTCTTCTAGCTGAATGGCCCCCTTCTTTAGTAAAAAGAAGATTTCCTAATTCATCACGGTCAAACGCAACTTTATAATTCATCAATTTTTCAATATTTTCTCTTGCTTCAGTAACTAAGACCTTAACAGCTTCTTTGTTATTTAAATAACTACCTGCTTTTAAAGTATCTTCGATATGAGAATCAATATTTTCTTGCGTAAAATCTAGCTCGCCAGCGATACCGCCTTGTGCTAAATTGCTATTATTGTCGATCAATGATTCTTTTACAACAATATCGACTCTTTTGTCTTTGTCGATGTTTAAAGCGGTAAAAATACCCGCTAATCCAGCACCAATAATAACGATATCTGTCTTAATTTTCATAGTATCACCTAACTTAGTTTCATCATTTTATCTAAAGCATTAAATGCTTTTAATCTAATGTCTTCAGGAACTTCTATATTATATTTTTCGTCTCTTAAAGCGTAATAAACATCTTCTAATCTCGTTAATTTCATATCGTAACAAGCTAATTTATCAGTTAAAATATGGAATTCTTTATTAGGACATGCTTTTTGCATCGTATGGATAATACCTATTTCAGTGCCAATGATAAATTCATTACAATCACTCTCGATAGCGTAGTCTAGCAATCCTTTAGTACTTCCAACAAAGTCAGATTCTTTAATTATTTCTAATTTTGCTTCAGGATGAACGATAAACTGGGCATTTGGATACTTTTCTTTCATTTGCTGTACTTGATCTAGCGTTAAATCATTATGAATACAACAAAAACCAGGCCAAACTTCCATATCAAGGTCATATTTGTCTTTTAAATACGTACCTAAGTTCTTATCGGGAATATACATTAGCTTTTTATCGATGTAATGCTTAATTATTTTCTCAGCGTTACTACTCGTTACACAAATATCGCTTAAAGCCTTTACTTCTGCTGTTGAATTAACATAAGTAATAATTATTCTATCAGGGTTTTTCTTCTTATAATTCAATAAACTGATATTTGTAGCCATATCAGCCATGGGACAACCCGCTTCTTTTACAGGTAATAAGACTGTTTTATCAGGTGAAAGTATTTTAGCTGTTTCTGCCATAAAATGAACACCAGCAAAAACGATAATATCAGCGCTTGTTTCACTTGCAACTTGGCTTAAATATAAGCTATCGCCAGTATAATCAGCAATGTCTTGAATATCGCCATCTTGATAGAAATGGGCTAGTATTATAGCGTTTTTTTCTTCTTTAAGACGTTTTATTTCTTTTATCATTTGTATTTTCCCCAAGATAATCACCTCGATAATGTATTTTATCACTAAATATTGTCTCTTGCAATTATTTACACTTATATTTAAACTAGTATTTAAACATATATACTAAATATGGTATAATTAAGCGATTGGAGTGGTTTGATGGAGATAAAAAGACCTCTTGCATATCGGGCAAGACCGAAAAAAATTGCTGAAATTGTTGGCCAAGAACATATAGTTGGTAAAAATGGGATTGTCAGAAGCATGTTAAACAACAAAAAAATGTTTAGTTTGATCCTTTATGGACCACCGGGAGTCGGAAAAACAACAATTGCTTCAATAATTGCCGAAAACTACGGTTTAAGCAGCTACAAATTTAATGCATCAACCGATAAAAAAGCTCAATTAAGCGAAATGATACAGGTTAGCATAAACTACGGTGCTCTCGTAATAATTGACGAAATTCATCGCATGAACAGGGATATTCAGGATTATTTGTTACCTCATGTCGAAAATGGAAACATTATTATGATTGGGATAACAACAAACAATCCTTACCATACTGTAAATCCAGCAGTGCGTTCTAGAACGCATGTTTTAAAGCTTGATGGTATTACTGAAAAAGATATAATAAAGCGCTTAAAACAGGTAAATGAAGACTTTAAAGATGAATTAACAGCTAAATTAGATAATAGTGTTTATGAATATATCGCTAAATCATCAAATCAAGATATTAGAACCTCGTTAAATACATTAGAGATATTAAACATGATTTATCCTAATTTAACAGTAACTTTAGAAATGGCGGAAAATGTCGTACTTAAGCCAAACCTCTCACTTGATAAGAACGAAGATAATTACTTTAATATCCTCAGTGCCTTTCAAAAATCGATTAGAGGAAGTGACGTCGATGCTAGCCTTCATTATCTTGCAAGATTGATTGCGATGGAGGATCTTAAAAGTATTTTAAGGAGAATGATGGTTATCGCATTCGAGGATATTGGCTTAGCTAACCCAGCAATTGTTTCAAGAATGGATGCTTGTGCTAATGCTTGTGAACGAGTTGGGTTCCCAGAAGCGAGGATTCCGCTTAGTTTATTAACGATTGATATGGCATTATCACCGAAATCTAATAGTGCTGATGGGGCTATATCAAAGGCTTTAAAGGATGTTCTAGGCGGGATGACACCAAAAATACCTAATCATTTAATAAACGTTGCTAATTTCGAAGATAAAGCAGATTATCTCTATCCTCACAGTTATGAAGATGCTCTTATATACCAACAATACCTCCCAACTGAGCTAAAAGATAAGGTTTACTACAAAGGAAAAGATACTGGTAAATATGAAAGAGCTTTAAAAGAAAGAAATTTGAAAATTAAAAAGGTCTTAAAAAGCACAAAGTAAATTGCTCCTAAAGGTATAACAAATATATATATTATAATATCTATATATAGGGCAATAAACAAAAGGAGCAAATTTGCTCCTTTTTATCATACTGTTTAAGAAAACTCCTTCTTCAAGCAGGCTAAGTGGGAGATGAATTAAACAAGTATTTGGTTTAATAATTAAATATTTTTTTCAATATAATCGTCTTTAAATAGCCATTAGAATATAGTATAGTTAAATTGTGGAGGTTAGTTAAGTAGGTTGCAAAGCACAAATAATAGTAGATTAACATACAGTAATTACTTAGATAACTTAAAAGAGGATGGGACAACCTTGTTAGCTTGGTAATCTTGCGAACTTTAGTTCGCACAACCCAAGAAGCCCCCACTTCAAATTGAGAATTTAATTAAGTGGTGGGAGTGTTCACTGTTTTAAATATTCGATAAATTTAAACCATTCATCTGTTTCAAAAAATGGTAATTGATTCAAAGAAGGAATTTTAAGATCGTTAATGCTATCAGCCACTTTTTTATCAAAAGGTATCTCAAGAATTACATCAATTTGCATTAAATCGAGATAATCTTTAATTTCTTTGGCTTTGTTTAACGATAAATCATATTTATTGATAATTACTTTTGCTTCTACACTAAACATCTTGACTAAGTGAATTACCTTTTTTAAGTCATGAAGCCCTGAAATAGTCGGTTCTGTAACTATTATAGCTTTGGAAACACCAGTAATTGCACTAATAACATTGCAGGCAATACCGGGTGACCCATCGATAATTATCGAATTTCTGTTTTTCTCATATGCCACTTCCCTAGCTAGTTTTCTAACCTCTGCAACTAGTTTACCACTTGATTCTTCTCCTGGTATTAACGCCGCATCTATCATCGGACCAAAAATAGTCTTTCGTTTATAAATCTTTCCAACAATACTATCATGCATTGTTATTGCATTTGAAGGACAAACGTATTCACAGACCTTACATCCTTCGCATAAAGAGCTGTTTATAACAATATCTTTACTTATCGCTCCAAAGTTACATGAACTTTCGCATAACCCACAATATGAACACTTATCATAATCAATTATTGGCCTTTTAAAGCCAATAAAATCTTGTTCTTTAGTAATTTCACCTTTGATTAATATATTCAAATCAGGTGCATCAACATCACAATCCGCAATAACTACATCATCAAAATAAGGGATTATTGACGCAGTTAAGCTAGTTTTACCTGTTCCACCTTTACCGCTTATGATAACTATTTCATTAATCATAGTGAATCACCAATGACTTTCTTAGCTAAATTAGCTATTTTTTCCTTGAAATAAGGACTATGATCAATCAATATATCACCATTTGCGATAATTTCCGCAAATTCACGATCAAATTTGATTTCTTCTAAGAGATTAATACCTTCTATTTCTAAATATTTATAAATATCTTTGTTTCCAAGATTATATTTGTTGATTACAACCCCAAAATTTAACTTCTTAGCTCTTAATAGCTGTACAACCAGTTTCATATCACTCAAACCAAAAGGTGTGGGCTCAGCGCAAATTATGCAGTAATCAGCACCTTCTATCGCAGCAACAGTCGAGCATGCTGTCCCTGGAGGACTATCAATCAACAATAAATCTTCATTTTCTGTTGTTTTTTTAAGTTGTTCAATGATTTTTACACCGGATACCTCACCAACAGCAAGATTTCCATATAAAAATCGTTTTTTACCATTAAGTGATTGTTCAAAAATCTTACCTACTTCTTTATCTTTGTAGGTTATTGCGTTACTATCGCATACAAGTGCACAGCCACCACAATCATGACATAAATCTTGGAAAACTAAAACTTTCTTTTTTGCTGGGATTATGGCATTAAAATTACAGAAATCACCACATTTACCACAGTTATTACAGAGATCTTTGTTTACAATAGGGTATTTCTTTAATACACTATGTTCATTTAATGGCTTACCTTTTAAGAATAAATGACTATTTGGTTCTTCAACATCAGTATCAATAAGAGTTCCTTTTTTTAGAAAAGAAAAGAGGTTGACAGAAAGAGTTGTCTTTCCTGTTCCCCCTTTACCACTTAGAATAGCTATTTTCAAGAGCGAGTCTTCATTCCCTTAGCGACTAAAATGCTTGGGAGTTTTTTCTCGAAATATAAATAAAGTACATCTCTTACTGTTTTATCTGGTGGATATTGATAACTTTTTATACCAAATGCATTCAAAGCTTCTAAAGCTTTCGGCCCTAGTTCAGGGGCTAATACGATATCTATATTTAAATCTCCTAATAATCTTACAGCTTTACCCCCAGCGCCACTACCTTCGTTTTTAGCGTTATTTTCGACAAGTTCAAAGCTTAAATCATCATGATTATAGATAATAAAGTATTCAGCACGAGCAAAACGGCTCGCGACAATACTAGTTTCATCTTTTCCTGTTGAACAAATTGCGATTTTCATGTTTTACCTCCTAATTTTGGTGCTTGTGATCATTTGAATGATCGCAAACACTACCTTGTGTAGTTAAAAATCCACCTAAATACTCATTTAAATTAACATCGATACGTCCTTTTGCGCCAAGTATGACATCAATGTTTTGCCTTTGAAATAAATCAACAGCCATTTGTCCCATGCCGCCAGTAATCATCACATCAACTTCTTGTTGACCTAAGAACTCAGGTAATATTCCTGGTTTATGTAGCGGCGGTGTCAAATAAACAACATCAGTTACTTCATTATTTTTAACTGTGTAAATAACAAATTCTTTTGTATGGCCAAAATGTGCATCCACAGTTACTTTATCGCTTGTTGGGAATGATATTCTCTTAATTTCTTTTTCTTCAATATTCATTTTGCTTTCTCCTTTTAGTTTAATATTTTCAATTTCGTTTTTTATTTCTAAATTTTTTACATTTAGTATTACATCAACTAACTTGGCTCTAGCAGAAAGCAATAGCCTTTGAATAGTTGCCCTAGAGACGTGCATTTCTTCTGCAGCTTCGATTTGTGATAAACCTTCGTAATCACACATTCTTAGTGCTTCAAACTCATCTAACATGATAAAAATGGTCTCTAATTCAGTTTTAGGAATACCTACTGGCTTAAATACTCGCGAATTATCAAGCCTTCGAGCATACCGCTTCTTTCTAATGCTCATATTATCATCTCCAATGTGCATATGCACACTAATAGTATATTGTATTCCCTTAATTTAGTCAATATGTTTTTTAAAAAATATATATTTTATAATAGGAGTTTATTTTATCAAATATGTTTAAGAAAACTCCTTCTTCAAGCAGGCTAAGTGGGAGATGAATTAAACAAATTTTTGGTTTAAAAATTAAATATTTTTTTCAATATAATTGTCTTTAAATAGCCATTAGAATATAGTATAGTTAAATTGTGGAGGTTAGTTAAGGAGATTGCAAAGCACAAATAATAGTAGATTATCATATAGTAATTATTATGAAAACTAAAAAGAGTTGTCAATTTTAAATTTGACAACTCTTTTATTATGCTTATTTATCTCTTACCTGGGTCGTATGGTTCACCTGCTGCAAGAGGTGCTTGAGATTTTCTTGAAGTAAATGCTAATACAACTAAGGTAGCTATATAAGGAACAATCCTTAGAATTTCTGTATCTAAATTCATATTTCCAAGGAACGGAATTAAGGATGTCATTGTCGAGATTTTAGAAGCAAATCCAAATAAGAATGCTACTACAACGATTCTCATAGGTTTCCATTGACCTGAAATTAATACTGCAAGTGCTAAGAATCCATATCCAGAAACCGAAAATGATGCATCATAGTTACCAGTAATTGGTACGATGTAGAATAATCCTCCAAGACCGGCAAGACCACCAGAGATTAAGACACCGGCATATCTCATTTTATAAACGCTAATTCCTGCAGCATCTGATGCTTGTGGATTTTCACCACATGATCTTAAACGCAGTCCAAATCTCGTTGTAAATAAAACGATATAGGCAACTATTAAAATCAAGATTCCAACATAAACACTAATATATGTTTTTGTAAATATGGTTGGACCTAAGATTGGAATTTTTGAGAAGAAAGGTACTTCTCTAACAAAAAAATCGATAGCTGGATATTTGACTTTTGAGAATCCAGTTAAAGCATTTGCAACGAATACTGCAAAGGCAGGTGCAAATAAGTTAAGGGCGGTACCGGAGATAATCTGGTTTGCCTTCATAGATACTGATGCGTAAGCATGCAGTAATGAAAAAATTATTCCAGCTGCTATTGCAATGAACATACCAATTATAAATAGAGTATTACCAGTAAGTCCTGATGCATTGTAAATTGCTCCCATTGCAAATGCACCAACAAATGCACCCATTACCATCATTCCTTCTAATGCGATGTTTACTACACCGCTTCGTTCAGAGAATAGTCCAGCGATTGCAACTATTACAAGAGGGACTGCAACAAATAATGATACTCTTATGATATCAAATAATATACTGAAAAATTCTTCCATTATTCATCACCTCCATCCAAGTTTTCTCTTGAAGGAAATATTTTTCGAATCAATCGTTTAAAGATTGCAGCTAGTGCACTAAAGTAAATTATTGATGCGATAATAATACTAATTATTTCTTTTTCAAATGATAAAGCTTGTAAGAAAAAACCACCAACTTTTATATATCCAAAGAATATCCCTGCAAATAATATACCTAAAGGATGCGATAATCCTAGAAGAGCAACTGCTATTCCATCAAATCCTTCAGCCATTAAAACATAAGTAGTTGGAATATGTAATCCTGATTTAGTCAGGAATAAGATAGCTCCTGCTAGCCCTGCTAATGCTCCAGCAATTGCCATTGAATAAACAATATTCATTTTTTCATTTATTCCAGCGTATCTTGCCGAATCACGATTAAACCCAACTGCCTTCAGTTGATAACCAAATGTAGTTTTATTTAAAACAATATAGATGATTATCACTGCAATAATTGCGAGGAAGAGTCCTCCAGTAATGGCGGAGTCGGGGAATATTTTATCTAATCCCATTGTCGGGATAACAGCGTTAGGATTTACACTCGTCGATTCAGATCTAGATGAGTTAAAGACCGTTTTTCTAACTCCCAAAACGACTAAGTACATTGCGGTATAATTTAACATTATTGTCGCAACTACCTCATGAACATTAAAGAATGCTTTAAGTAAACCAGGGATTACACCCCATAAGGCACCAGCCAAGATGGCTGCGAGCACAGCTACCATCCAGTGTAAGTTTCCTGGTAGGAAATCCCATCTAACACCAACAAATATTGCAGCAAAGGCTCCCATAGTTAATTGTCCTGTTGCACCAATGTTGAATAATCCTGTTTTGAAAGCAAATCCAACACTGAGTCCTGTAATTATAATTGGTGTAGAATATACTAATACTGATCCTAAAGAAGAAGCTCCGTTTTCAAAACCACCAGTTAAAATTATAGTTAGTCCTTGAAAGGCCTCAGAGGGGTTGAAAATTAACATTAACAAGAATCCAAATAAAACTCCACCTAAGATTGCTGTGAATGATGCAAAAAAGCTTTCTCCAGTTCCTGTTCTAGGAAAATTAGTGATTTTTTCTAAAAAGTTTTTCATTATAAATCACCTCTCTTAGAACCTGACATATAT
>CBDUWI010000034.1:0-8350 GCA_965370885.1 uncultured bacterium
GTAAAGATAACAATAGGTAATTTTTTGTACATAGCATATTCAAAACTTTTTGTAATTTTTTCACCAACAACGCTACCCATACTTCCCATTAAAAAGTAACTATCCATTACGCCAATTACAAAAGGTACAGAGTTAATTTCAGCAAAACCATAAATATAAGCTTCATCTAATGAAGTTTTTTGCTTATATTCTTCTATTTTTTCTTCATAACCATCTTGAAATAAAGGATTCAAAGTAATATAACCATGACCTTTTTCCACAAAAGTACCAGACTCGACTGTTATTTTAATTCGATCAATAGCACGAATACGAAAATGTTCGCCACAATTTTTACAAATAAATTTATTTTCAATTGGATTTTTCATACTAACAGTTTCCTTACAAGAAGGACACTTTTCATACAATCCTTTTGGAACATCTATTTTACTTGATATTAATTCACTTTTCGTTCTAGCAATTTTAAATCTATTTTTAACAGATCTTCTACTTTCAAAAGTCTTTATTAGGTTATTCATAATCATCATATCCTAACAAGCCATCAATTTTCTTAGCTATAAAACCAGTATCAAAATTCCCTTTTAAGTAATCAGGATTATTTAAAATCATATTACAAAAATCTTGGTTTGTCTTAACTCCTTCAATTACTAATTCTTCAAGAGTCGCTCGCATTTTTTTAATTGCTTCATCTCTATTATCCGCATGGACAATAACTTTACCAATCATTGAATCATAAAATGGTGGTATTATATATCCTGTATAAATAAAACTATCAAATCTTACTCCATGCCCACTTGGAACATGTAAAAGTCCGATTTCTCCCGGACTAGGTCGAAAGCCTTGCTTAGGATCTTCGGCGTTTATTCTACATTCAATACTATGTCCTTTTAAGACAATATCTTCTTGTTTGATTTCTAATTCTAAACCTGAAGCTATTTTTATTTGTTCTTTTACTATATCCAATCCTGTAATCATTTCAGTAACAGGATGCTCAACTTGAATTCTCGTATTCATTTCAATAAAATAAAAATCATTACCACTAACTAAAAACTCAATAGTCCCAGCATTTTCATAACTAACACTTTTACAGGCAGTAATTGCTGCAGTACTCATTCTATTTCTTAAGTCATCATTAATTAAACTTGGTGCTTCTTCGATAACTTTTTGATTTCTTCTTTGCAATGAGCAATCTCTTTCTCCTAAATGAATAACATTTCCATACTTATCAGCTAAAATTTGAAATTCGATATGTTTAGGATTAAGAACAAATTTTTCTAAATACATTGTATCATCACCAAAAGCATTTAAAGCTTCACTTTTAGCAGTTTCAAATGCATTACTAAATTCTTCCATATTATTAGCGACGCGCATACCACGGCCACCACCACCAGCACTAGCTTTTATTAAAACAGGAAACCCAATCTCAATCGCAAGTTTCTTAGCCTCTTCAATATTCGCAAGTGCTCCATTACTTCCAGGAACAACAGGTACATTAGAAGCTGCCATAATCTCTCTTGCTTTAGATTTATTTCCCATTTTTTCAATTACTGTTCCGCTAGGACCGATAAAATTAATTCCGCATTCTTCGCAAAGGTTTGAAAAATCACTGTTTTCGCTTAAAAAGCCAAATCCAGGATGAATTGCTTCTGCGCCTTTGCTAATAGCTGCAGTTATAATATTTTCCATATTTAAATAAGATTCACTACTTTTTGCTCCACCAACGCAAACCGCTTCATCAGCAATTTGAACATGTAAGCTATCCTTATCAGCTATCGAATAAATCGCAACAGTTTCAATACCCATCTGTTTACATGCTCGAATTATTCTAACAGCTATTTCTCCTCTGTTAGCAATTAAAATTTTTTGAAACATTATTCTTTAATTTCCATTATAACTTGATCAAACTCAACTAAAGATGTATCTTTCACATTAATCTTTTTAATTGTACCGCTAACAGGGGATGTAATTTCATTCATAACTTTCATCGCCTCAACAATAAATAAAATGTCACCTTTATTTACCTTTTGATTAAGTTTGACAAAAGCTTTACTATCAGGCGATGGCGCTTGATAAAAAGTCCCCACAAGAGGAGCTTTAACTAAGAAGTTATTATTAACTTCCTCTTTTTCTTTCACCTTCCCTTCTTTCGCTATTACATTATCAGCGAAAGAAGGATTGGGTAAAAGAGAAGGGTTTGAAAAAAATTTATTATCTTCTTTTTCTAATTTAATAGAAAATTCTTTATCATTAATTTCTAATTTATGAATCTTTGATTCTTCAAATTCTTTCATTATATGTTTTATTTGTCGTAAGTCCATTTTATTACCCCCAAAACCTCAATATTATCATATAAAAAATATGTAAAGATTTTCAAACGAAAATCTTTACACTTTGCTCTCAATAAAATCTACAATTTCTTGAACTGTTGTAAATGCTTGAGCAACATCGTCATTTACTTTAATCTCAAATTCATCTTCGATTGCCATAACTAATTCAACTGCGTCTAAAGAATCTGCACCTAAATCGTCATTAATATGTGCTTCTAATGTAACTTTACTTGCATCCACGCTAAGTTCATCGATGATGATTTTTTTAAGTTTTTCAAATACCATAATTCATTCCTCCTTTTGTAAATTACTTTTAATTTTACTCTTATTTTTTTTACTTGTCAAATTATTTTGAACTTCAAAGTATCCTTTTCATTTTCATATTCATGTCCGCTCATATATAATTTCATAACGTAATCTTTTATAAACGTAAATTACAACGATAATTTTCAATAAATCGCCAATAAAATATGGTATGAAAAGGGCTAAATTACTGAATAAACTCGTATCTGCTAAATATGCCATGTATGAAGCTACAAATATATAAATAATCATGTTTCCAACGACTAAAACTAGGAAAATATACAAATAATTCTTATTTAGAAAGATTACGCTTTTCATTAATCCGATGAATAATGCACTAAAAATGAACCCAATTATAAATCCACCTCTAAAAGTAGCTAGCACAAATATTCCTCCAGTATAATTACTAAATACAGGAATTCCAATTGCTCCCATGACTACATAAATCACCATGCTTAAGGTTCCAAGTTTTGGTCCTAGTAATAATCCTGCTAAAAACACGAACATCGTTTAGAGTGTAATCGGCACTAAATCTCCTAAGGGAATTGAAATTCCCGCAGTAGCTCCCACCATCGCCGGGAATATTGCGACTAAAGCAATTTCTTTAACTGTCAGTTTCATTAGGACAAATCCTCTAAACTAATAGAATTTAGACTTATATATTCAATGTTTTCTTCGAATTCCATAACTAAATTCCCTGATTCATCTATCCCTTTAATTAAGTATAATTTACCATTATGATTATATTTTTTTCCAATCACTAATGAGTATTCATTATATTCTTCAAATAAATCCCCCATACATGAGTAATCTATCGAATTATAATAAACAATAAAATCTTTCAATATTTTTAATAAATCATAATTTTTATTTGTTACTGATCTAAGTGATGTTGCTATCTTGTTTAAATCTTTAAAATCAACTTGATTAATATTTATTCCAATACCAACTACAAGATAATCTAACTCAAGTCCCCCGTAACTTTCGATTAAAATGCCACAAATCTTCTTATCTTCGACTAAAATGTCGTTTGGGTACTTTATCATGGCTTTAATTCCTAAATCATTGAGAAGGCGGATTATTGAGACGGAAACGTTAGCTAAAATCCTAAAAATTTTATTCCTAAAGATATCTTCTTTAAGGATAAAACTAAAATAGAGATTTCCATTTTCACTCATCCACGTATTATTGTTTCTACCTTTTCCCGCAGTTTGATTTTCAGCAAATACAATTGAACCATGATCAAATGAATCTGAATTTTCTTTGATAAAATCGTTAGTTGAAGTTAATGAATCGTATTTTATTATTGTATTTCCAATCATATTTGTCACCTTCTTACCAATAAAACAATGATACAAAATTATATTTTGAATGTCAAATGAAATCCTACTCATGCAAAGGTTTACATCATGTAATAGTAATTTATTATTACCATAAAATATTTTTCTAAAAAAAGATGTTTAAATACATTTATATGTATCTAATACATCTTATTATTTCACTTACAGAGTTATAATTTCCCTGCTTTTGCTTCTTTAACGCCTTTTTTAAGCTCTTGTTCTGCTTGAAAAAAGTCGATATTTCTTTTTTTGTTTTCCTGAATACGTAATTCTCTAACCTTTTGTAAATGTTCCATTGCATTTTTTTTATCAATACCTTTATGGGCTTCTTGAGCTATCACATTTACAATATTATTTTGATGTTCAACTACACCATTTATTACTACTATAAATAGTTCTTTTTCACCGATAACAATTTTGACATATCCTGTTTCTATCGAGCTAATGATTGGAATATGATCCTTCATAATCGCAAATTCGCCATAAATATTTGAAGTTATAACTACGTAATCAACATTTCCTTTATATAGTTCTCCATGGGGTGTTACGACACTAATCATCATTATTTATTCCCCCTTATTTTATGGATTCTGCTTTTTTAACTACCTCTTCAATACTACCAACGAGACGGAAAGCATCCTCAGGTAAATGATCGTATTGTCCTTCTAAGATAGCTTTGAATCCTTTTATTGTTTCTTTTACAGGTACATATGATCCTGGTTGTCCTGTAAATTGTTCTGCAACATGGAAATTTTGTGATAAGAATAATCTTATTCTACGAGCACGATGAACTAACTGTTTATCTTCTTCACTTAATTCATCCATTCCTAAAATTGCGATAATATCTAGTAATTCATTATATCTTTGAATAGTTCTTTGGATTTCTCTTGCAACATTATAATGTTCTTCACCAACTATTTCAGGAGCAAGTGCTCTTGATGTTGAATCTAGTGGATCAACAGCTGGATAAATACCTTCCTCACTAATTTTACGTGAAAGGTTTGTTGTTGCATCTAAATGTGTAAAAGTCGTTGCTGGTGCAGGATCTGTGTAATCATCTGCAGGAACATAAACTGCTTGAATTGAAGTAATAGATCCTTCTTTTGTCGATGTGATTCTTTCTTGAAGTTTACCCATTTCAGTAGCTAATGTTGGTTGGTATCCAACCGCACTTGGCATACGTCCAAGTAATGCAGAAACTTCACTTCCTGCTTGGGTAAATCTAAAGATATTATCCATAAAGAATAAAACATCTTGTTTTTCAATATCTCTAAAATATTCAGCCATTGTAAGACCAGTTAATCCAACTCTCATACGAGCACCTGGTGGTTCATTCATTTGGCCAAAGACCATTGCTGTTTTTTTAATAACTCCCGAATCAGTCATTTCATGGTAAAGGTCATTTCCTTCACGAGTTCTTTCTCCAACTCCTGCAAAAACACTGATTCCACCATGCTCTTGAGCGATGTTATTAATAAGCTCTTGGATTAAAACTGTTTTTCCTACTCCAGCTCCTCCAAATAAACCGATTTTTCCTCCTTTAATATAAGGAGCGAGTAAATCAACTACTTTGATTCCTGTTTCTAAAATAATAATTTCACTACTTAATTCATCCAATTTAGGAGCAGGGCGATGGATTGGCATAAGCTCAACTTTTTTAGATAATTCTTCTTTACCATCAATAATTTCACCAAGCACATTAAATATTCTTCCCAAAGTTTCTCTTCCAACTGGAATACTAATAGGAGCTCCAGTACTTACAACTTCCATTCCTCTAACAACTCCGTCACTTGAATCCATTGCAATAGTACGAACAACATTATTTCCTAAATGTAGTGATACTTCTAAAGTAAGAGTTATTGGTATTCCATTGTTATTTTTTGCATCAACATTAACTGTTAATGCATGATTAATTTCCGGAAGATCTTCGGTAAATAAAACATCTATTACAGGTCCCATAACCTGAACTATTTTTCCTTTATTCATAATTTCCTCCTCTAGTTAACCGCGTTGGCTCCGCCAATAATATCAGTTAACTCAATCGTGATAGCTGCCTGTCTAGCACGGTTATAGTGTAGCTGTAATGTACTTATTACATCATTTGCATTATCTGTTGCACTTTTCATTGCAGTCATTCTTGAAGCATGTTCACTTGCTTTTGCTTCTAAAATAAATCCATATAATGTATTTTCAACATACATTGGCAATAAATGATCAATTATCATTTGTGTACTTGGTTCTTAATTATATATTAACTTTATATTATTATTGTTTTTTTCTTTTTCCTCTTTCGTTTCTATTCTCCCATTAATAACAGGAAGAATTTGCGTGTGAGTAGCATCTTGTCTCATTATATTAATAAAATGATTATAAAAAACAATAATTATATCAACAGTTCCATTTAGATAATCAGTTTGAAATTTATCGGTTACTTTATTAAAGTCGATAAATTGAATATCATCACGAACATGTATCGGTTCATTATTCAACAATTCAAACCCCATTCTTTTTGCAAAAGTAAAAGCTTTATACCCTATTGTTCCAACAACGAATTCGCTATTAGATTTATGATGCTCTAGAATATAAGAATTGAAGGCTTTGAAAATATTCGAATTATAAGGTCCTGCTAATCCACGATCACTTGATACTAATATATAACAAACTTTTACTACTTGTCTTTCTACAAGCATAGGATGTGCTAACTGATCATCCGTAGCGAGTAAATTATCAATCATATCTCTAAGTCTATGCATTAATGGTCTGAAGCCCTTAATTACTTTTTCAGCTTTTTTTACTTTTGATGCGCTAACCATATACATAGCTTTAGTAATTTGTGATGTTTTTTTGGTAGCCGTAATTCGGGATTTTATTTCTCTCATTGAAGCCATTTTTACACCACCTTAGATAAAGATTTTTTTAAACTTAGCAATAACGCTATTAATATTTTTAGCTTCAGGTAATTTTTTAGTTTCATTTATTTCATTTAAAACTTCAATACCTTCTTTGTCATTACTAAAGAAATCATGAATTTCACTTTCGAAACGTTTAATATCTTTAAGTTTAACATCATCTAAATGACCATGTGTTAAAGCAAAAATACTAATAACTTGTTTTTCAACATCTATAGTTGCATGAAGCCCTTGTTTTAATATTTCAACAGTCCTTTTTCCTCGTTCAAGACGAGCTTTAGTAGCGTCATCTAAATCGCTCCCAAACTGAGTAAATGCTTCAAGTTCTCGATAAGAAGCTAAATCTAATCTTAAAGTTCCTGATACTTGTTTTATTGCTTTAATTTGAGCATTACCCCCAACGCGTGAAACTGATAAACCGGCATTAATAGCTGGTCTTACTCCACTATGGAATAAATCACTTTGTAAGAAGATTTGTCCATCAGTTATACTAATTACATTTGTAGGAATATAAGCACTAATATCTCCAGCTTGTGTTTCAATTATCGGCAAAGCAGTAATACTTCCTCCACCTAATTTATCATTTAATTTAGCAGCTCTTTCAAGTAGTCTTGAATGTAAGTAAAATACATCACCAGGGTATGCTTCACGACCTGGTGGTCTACGTAATAATAAACTTAACTCGCGATACGCTATAGCATGTTTAGTTAAATCATCGTATATAATTAATACATCTTTTCCTTCAAACATGAATTCTTCAGCCATTGTAACTCCTGTATAAGGAGCTAAATATAAAAGTGGAGAAGGTTCAGAAGCTGAGGCACTTACAATAATTGAATATTCCATTGCTCCAAACTTTTTAAGTGTTTCAAAAACGTTAGCAACTGTTGATTCTTTTTGTCCAATAGCAACATAAATACAAATAACATCCTTACCTTTTTGGTTAATGATTGTATCAATTGTAATTGCTGTTTTCCCAGTTTGTCTATCACCGATAATAAGCTCACGTTGCCCACGCCCTATCGGAACTAAAGCATCTAATACTTTTAGTCCCGTTTGAAGTGGTTGATTAACCGATTTACGACTCATAACACCAGTTGCTTTTCTTTCAACTGGTCTTGTTTTAACTGTTTTAATTTTTCCTAATCCATCAATTGGTTTCCCTAGAGAATTTACAACACGTCCAATTAATTCTTCACCAACAGGTACTTCTAATATTTTACCTGTTGTTTTTACTGTATCGCCTTCGCGGACAGATGTAGTTTCATCAAGTAAAATAACACCAACATGTTCAGTTTCTAAATTTAATACTAATCCGTAAACAACATCAGGGAATAGTAATAACTCACCACTCATAGCATTATCTAATCCATGAACTAATGCAATTCCATCACCAACGCTAATAACTGTCCCAATATTTTCAGTTTTAATATCTTTTTCATATTTTTTAATCTGTTCTTTTATTAAAGAACTA
>CBDUWI010000035.1:0-8337 GCA_965370885.1 uncultured bacterium
TACTTTATTATTTTTTTCATCCCATTCTTTAAAAGGACCTAAACATTCATCACGATCAATTTGATGTGTCGTAACTTGTTTAGTTGTAGCATTACCTGAAATTACATCGTAAATATACTGATCATCAAAACCGATATCAGCAGCGTCAAATCGTGTAGCTCCGAAATATAAAATTTTCATTTTTGCCCAGTGAATTGCAGCATAACACATTGGACATGGTTCACATGTTGAATAAATTTCACAATCAGATAAATCAAATCTTCCAAGCAATTTAGTTGCTTTTCTTATTGCTACTATTTCAGCATGTGCAGTTGGATCATTAGTCATAATAACTTCATTATGACCTTGTGCGACTATTTTTCCATCTTTAACTATTACAGCTCCAAATGGCCCTCCTTCATCAGCACGCATCCCTTCAAATGCCTCTTTTAAACCAATTTTCATAAATTTATTCATTTAAACACCCCTTTACTATTTAGAAATATTAAGAATTTATTTAATGAATTATTTATTACCCATTGTCATTGCCATTACTGCTTTTGCAGTATGTAATCTATTTTCTGCTTCTTGATAAACTATTGAATGAGGACCATCAATAACACTATCTTCAACTTCATTTCCTCTATCAGCAGGTAATGCATGCATATAGTATACATTTGGACTAGCTAGTTTCATCATTTCTTCTGTACATTTCCATCCTTTATAAGAAGTTAATAAATCATCTACTACTTCTGTGCTTTGATTTGTTACCCAGCTACCCCAATTTTTAGGAATAACTACATCTGCATCTTTAAAAGCTTCTTTAATATTGTGAGTAATTTTAAATGTTCCACCATTTTCTAATGCATTTTTCTTCGCTTTTTCAATTGCCCAGTCAGGTAAATCATATCCTTCAGGATAAGCTAATGTTACATCCATACCATATCTAGGGAATAATAAGATTTGTGTAAGTGGTACCGAAATTGGTTTTTTATGACTACTTGCATAAGCCCAAATAACTGAAACTTTTAAGTTTTTAGTTGTTTGTGTTTTTTCTTTAATAGTCATTAAATCAGCTAATCCTTGCATTGGATGATATAAGTCATCTTGTAAACTCATTATTGGTACAGTAGCATGTGCTGCCATATTGTTTAGGAATTTATTTCCAACTCCCCAAAAACAATTTCGACATGCAATAGCATGACCATAGCTTGATAAAATTACTGCAGTATCTTTCGCACTTTCTCCATGAGAGATTTGCATTGTTGATGTATCAAGGAAAGTTCCATGACCTCCAAGTTGTGAAATTCCTGCTTCCATTGAATTACGAGTTCTAGTTGATTGTTCAAAGAACATTAAGAATGAAGTTTTGTTTTTTAAATAACTTGTATCTTCATTAGCTAAAAACTTTCTTTTTAACTCAACTGAAACTTCTAATAATTTGTCAATTTCTTCTTTTTTCCAATCTTCAAGTGTAATAAAATGTTTACCTTTAAATAATGGTTTCATTATTTTATCTCCTTTAATTATCTTATTTAATCTTATTTAATTTTATTTAAATATACTAATGGCATTGCAGCATACATTGCTGCAGCTTTTACTAATTCACTTTTAAAAGTAATTTCATTTGGCGCATGAGCTTGATCTTCATGTCCTGGTCCAAAACCAATACATGGGATTCCGTATCTTCCCATTATCGATACACCATTAGTAGAAAATGTCCATTTATCTACTAGTGGTTTTTCTTTAAATAGTTCTTCAAATGAAGTAACTGCAGTTTGACAAGCAACATGATCTTCAGCTAAAACCCATGTAGGAAAATATGATTTTGTTGGATAAACTAATCCTGTATATGCAGGGCGAGCATAATCATACATTTCAACTATTGCTCCACTTGAGGTAACTGAAGGAAGCTGTCTAATTTCTTCTAAAGCAGATTCAAATGTTTCACCGTCAGTTAATCTACGGTCAATTGAAATACTACAACCGTCAGCTACAGCACATCTTGATGGCGAACTAAAAAATATTTCACTTACAGTTAATGTTCCTTTTCCTAAAAATTCATTATCTAATAACTTATGATTAAGTTCTTTTAATTCAAGTAAAATAGGTGCCATTTTGAAAATTGCATTATCTCCACGTTCAGGTGCAGATCCATGACAACTAATTCCATGTGTTGTAACTTTTATTTCCATTCTACCGCGATGTCCACGATAGATATTACATGAAGTTGGTTCAGTGATTACGACAAAATCAGGTTTTATTTTTGATTCTTCAACGATATATTGCCAACACAATCCATCACAATCTTCTTCTTGGACTGTTCCGGTAACTAATAAAGTATAATCATCTTCTAAACCTAAATCTTTAATGATTTTACCAGCGTAAACCATCGAAGCCATTCCGCCTTCTTGATCACTTCCACCACGGCCACCAATTACTTCATCGTCTTCAAATCCTTCATAAGGGTCAAAAGTCCAATTTTCTAAATTACCAACACCAACAGTGTCAATATGTGCATCCATTGCGATTAAATGTTTACCGTGTCCTACATAACCTAAAATGTTACCCATTGGATCTATTTCTACTTTATCAAACCCAACTTTTTCCATTTCTTTTTTAATTCTCAATACTACTTTTTCTTCATTACAACTTTCACTTGATATCGCAATCATATCGCGTAAAAATTTAGTGATATCAGCTTTATAGAATTCAGCTCTTTTTAATATCTCATCAAAATTAATTTTCATAATTTTAATTACTCCTTACGCAATTTCTTAATTTTTTCATCATAAGCAAATATTTTATTATATTCGTTATCCCAAAATTCTGGAACTTTCATAGAATCTAAATATTCTTGTTTATATCCAAATTTTAACCAATCTTTTTCCTTTTGGATAAATAATTTTTCCTTTTGTGAAGCGCTACGATAATCAACTATGTCTTCAACACCATTTTTCATAAACACGTCGTTAAACCATCTTCTTAAGACAAAATCTTCAGTCTCTAAAGATCTTTTTTCTAAATCTCTTATAACACTTTCGTATCTGTCAAAACCGTCAGTTGCGACAGTGACCACATTATCTCCAGGACCGAGTTTTAAATATTTAGCCATTTTAATAGCACCAATAATATTACAAATTGATGAAACACCAAATAGGTCTGTCATTGATTCTGCAATCTTACGGTCAATACCATTTTCAACTAAAATGTCAGTACCATCATGGATAACTTTTAATCCTCTTACTGATTCTTCGTCTTTAATTAATGCGATGAAATCTGTATTTAAAGCATTGTGAATTAAAGTAATCATTTTATCGCCGATACCTTCAATTCTATGTTGTCCACGTCCACCGTTCATTAATGTTGAACATTCATACGGTTCAAGCGCGACAACTTTTGCTTCTGGGAATACTTTTTTAATTTGATCCCCTGCTGCTAGTGTTCCAGCACTTCCAGGAGCACATGCAAAACAAGCGATTCTACTATTCCCAATACCTTTCACAGCTTCAATTGCTGAATTACCTGTTACGTGGCGATGCCAACGATAATTAGGTAGTAATTCAAATTGTGCTAATGATCTTGTTTTTGGATCTTTTTTCAATTCATATGTTCTTTCTAGCGTAAGTATTACATCTGATTCAGTACCTGGAGTTAAATCTAATTTTGCTCCATAACGTTCAATTCTTTCGTATCTTTCATCACTCATATTATCAGGCATAATAACAATTGCATCATATTTCATTAAATTGCAAATATATGCAACACCAATTCCAAAATTTCCAGTTGAAGGACCTAAAATTGTATGTTCGCCAGCAACGATATCACCATCGACACTTCCTTCAATTAAAGTAGAATAACCAGCTCCAACTTTGTGGGAACCAGATGGCATATACTTAGCCAACATCACAACGATATTTGCTTCAACACCTGTTAATTCTTTTGGTAAAACTATTTTATGTACTTCATTATTTTCGTTTTTCCAATTAATATTAAAGAGATTAATCGGATCTAATTCATCTTCTTTTAATGCTTTTAATGCTTTTTTTCTAACACTTTCTTCTATCTTATCGGGATGTAACATTTCCTCATAAGTAGGACCGAATGGTATCTTTGTAACTTTGCTCATTTCTTTCACCTCAAATTTAATTTTTAATTATTCCATATACTTGATTAAGTCATTTAAATCCGGCTTTAAAAGTACAGGATCTTTTGCTGCTTTTAAAGCATTTTCTGTGTCTTTCAAACCGTTACCAGTAACAATTACCGTTACAGTTTCCTCGTGTCTAATAATTTGTTGTTGTAATGCATTTATTACTCCTGCGAACCCTGCAACGCCTGCAGGTTCACCGAATATCCCTTCTTTCGATCCGAGAATTTTCATTGCTTTTAATATTTCTTCATCACTAACTGTAATCCAAGTACCATTTGATTCTAGTACGGCTTTTTGTGCTTTTATTGGATTCCTTGGAATCCCAACAGCTATACTATCAGCAATCGTAAGTTCATCAGCTTCAACTAAAGGACATCCTTCTATAAAAGCTGTATAAAATGGACTACATCCATCACTTTGAACACCGAGTATTTTTGGTATTCTCGCGATAAGACCTAAGTTAAGTAAGTCATAAAATCCTTTATATATTCCCCCGATAGTGCACCCATCTCCAACAGATACAACTACCCAATCTGTTACTTTGAAATTATGCTGTTCAGCTATTTCAAGAGCGACAGTTTTTTTGCCTTCAACTAGGTGGGGATTTATTGCAGCATTTCGATTGTACCACCCAAAGTGCTCAATTGCAACTCGTGATAGGTTAAACGTATCTTTATAGTCACCATCTACCATAATCACTTTTGCTCCATAGATGCTTAATTGTGCTAACTTTCCTTTTGGAGCTCTCTTAGGGACAAAAATCACAGTTTTTAACCCCATTCTAGCAGCGTTACCTGCTAAACTGGAAGCAGCATTACCTGTTGAACTACAAGAGATAGTAGATACATTTTTCTCAATTGCTTTCGCGCATGCAACTGCTGAAGCTCTATCCTTTAGTGAAGCAGTCGGATTCAAGCCTTCGTCTTTAATATATAATTTTTTTAACCCTAAAATCTTTTCTAAATTATTAGATCTATATAATGGTGTCCATCCTACTCTTAATGTATTTGAATAATCTATATCGTTAATACTCATTAATAATTTATAGCGCCACATTGTATAATCATGATTGTTCTTGAAATAATCTAAATTGATTACTTCTTTTAATGCTTCATAATCATAATTAATATCTAAAATTCCTTTTTCACCACAAACTTTACAAGTATAAATATCCTCATTTTTATCATATATTTTATGGCATATTGTACATTCATAATTTTTTACGTATTTCACTTTCTCGCCACCTTCAATAAATTGGTTTTATTCTTCTAAGTTAACCAATTTAAATTTTTCCACATCAAATAATCCTTTGTCTGTAAGTTTTAATTCAGGAATAACTGGTAAAGATAAAAACGCTAATGTTAAAAATGGATCATCCACATTGCTTTTTATTCCCATTTTTCGTGCTTTTTCTTCCATTGAATTCAATTTTGATTCAACGATTTTAACATCTTGATTAGTCATTAACCCCACTATTTCAAGTGCTAAAGACTCAATAACTTTTCCTTCACTTACTAAAGCAATTCCACCTTGTAATCTTTCTATTTCATTTAATGCTATTAACATATCTTCATCATTATCGCCAACAATTATTAGGTTGTGAGAATCATGGGCAATTGTCATAGCGATTGCACCATTTTTAAAGCCATATCCTTCGACAAATCCTAAGCCAATATTACCTGTATAATGATGTCTTTCTACAACAGCTAATTTTAGAATATCAACATTTTTATCATATTTAAAATAACCATTTTCAATATTTACTTTTCTAATTACTTTTTTTGTTGTAACGTTCTCATCAATTAATTGAATCACTTTTACTTTATCACTTTTTAAAGGTACCTTAAAAGATATCTTTTTCTCTTTACTAATTTTAACTGTATCAATTACAAAACCATTAACTAAAACAACAGATTCAAATAATGCTTTTCCTTTTTTGGCGATGAGTATTCCATTTTTATATACTTCATCAACATCAATCTTATCGATTGAATCGAAAACAACAATGTCAGCAAGATACCCCGGAGCAATAGCCCCAACATTATCTAATTTATAACAATTTGCTGTATTTAATGTTGCCATTTGAATAGCTGTAATCGGAGGTACACCGTTTTCAATGGCAAGTCTAATATTATAGTTAATATGACCTTCGTTTCTAATATCTTCAGGATGTTTGTCGTCAGTACAAAATAGTAATCTATGACTATTTTCTTTTGTTACTCCCTGCGATAATACTTTTACGTTCCTTGTAGCAGAACCTTCTCTTAAATGAATATACATTCCACGAGCAACTTTTTCTTCAAGTTCTTTTACTGTTGTACATTCGTGGTCTGTTTTTATTCCTGTAAGTTTATAAGCATTAAGTTGCTTTCCAGTAACGCTTGGAGCGTGTCCATCTTTTACGTATTCTTTCATTACAGCAATTTTCTTATGCATTTCTTCGTCGCCATTAATAACGCCAAGATAATCCATTACTTCACCTAATCCAAGAACGCCATTATAAGTTCTCAACTCATCAATTTCTTTCGAAGTAATTACTGCTCCTGAAGTTTCAAATGAAGTTACAGGAACACATGATGGAATCATGATATGAACGTCGAGTGGACATTTTTCAGCTGATTCAAGCATATATTTTATGCCCTCGATTCCACTTACATTTGCAATTTCATGAGGATCAGCAATTACTGTTGTTGTCCCTTTTGGCATTACTATTTTTGCAAATTGCGTCGGTGTTAACATTGAAGATTCAATGTGAACATGACCATCAATAAAGCCAGGCGAAACAAAACGATTTTTTAAATCGTGTTCGACATTCCCTGAATAATTACCAATTCCAACAATTATTCCATCGTTAATTGCAATATCACCTTTTTCAGTTTTTCCCGTAAATACATTAATGATATTACAATTTTTTAAAACTAAATCTGCGGGTTTCTCTCCAACTGCTACTTTTACAAGTTCAATTGTTTTCATGAGTTACCCCCCTCTCTAAGTTTATAGATATAAAATAAAGTTCTCCAAAATATTTAACGCTACTTCTTTTCGGTATTCTTTATTTGATCTTTGATCATCAATCGGTCTAATAAATTGACTGAAGTCTTGTCTTATTTCTTTAACTTTAGCTTTTAATGTTTCAACTTTTAGTCCGATTATTTTGTTTTCTAGTTCTTTTTTTCTAATAACTGTTGGTCCTACTGCTCCAAACGCTACTCTGAAATCAGTGACAATTTTATTATCAACTTTGCATGCTCCTGCAAAAGAGATTTTTGAAATCGCATCTGCTTTTCTTCCTCCTACTTTTTCAAAAGATTCAGATGAAAAAGTATCTATAGGAATCTTAACTTCTTTGATAAGTTCATTCTTTTCAAGTAATTTTCTTCTTGGACCAGTTATAAAATCTTCAATCTTAACTTCTCTAACATTTTTTATACTTTCAAGCACAACAATAGCATTTAAAATGTAGAGAACTGGCAAAGTATCACCTGCTGGTGATGCATTACCAATATTGCCGCCAATTGTTGCCATGTTTCTTAATGCTGGAGAAGCCATTATTTTAATAGCTTCAACAAGCAATGAAGGAGTTTGTTTATCATCTTTGATATCTTCTAGCGTCATATTTGAACCTATATGAACAAATCCTTCACTTGTTTTAATATATTTCAACTCTTCAAGATTAAAAATCATTAATGTGTCGCTTTTAAATTCAGGTACTGTATTACTCCACCCGCGATGTTGAACCATTAAATCAGTTCCACCAGCTAATAATTTAAATTCACCTTCATTTAGCAATTGTAAAGCCTCTAAATATGTTTTGGGAGTCAAGTTTTTCACCATAACCCATCTCCTTTTTTAGCTGCACTTTTTACTGCTTTTATAATCATATTGTACCCTGTACAGCGACATAAATTTCCTGATAATCCAATCTTTATTTCTTCATCTGTTGGATGCGGATTTTTATTTAATAATGATTCTGAAGCTATTAACATTCCCGGTGTACAAAATCCACATTGGACTGCGCCTTCTTCTTCAAATGATTCTTTTAAAATATTGTATCTCTTTGTTTCACTAAAACCTTCAATTGTAACAATATTTTTCCCTTCAACAGTTCCTAAAGGAACAATACATGAATTAACAATTTTATCATTTATCAATACAGCACATGCACCGCATTCTCCTTCACCGCAACCTTCTTTAACTCCGACAAA
>CBDUWI010000036.1:0-8231 GCA_965370885.1 uncultured bacterium
CTGTAGGAATTGTTTTAGACCCAATGGCAGTTTATAACTTCTGTTTAGATGATGGAGATATTTCTTGTACTGTAGAAGAAGAATTAAAAATAGAAATTTCTTATACATTTGCATCTTATTGGATAGCACATTCTGATAGCTGGACTGCTAGAGCAGAGGCTAATTTCAGTGATACTGAGGGTAATTTATCAAGTGCTTTAAATGATAGTTTACCAGTTACGACTGGCGCTACATTTACTGAACAAATGCAAATTTGGTATACTCCTGAGAAACATCAAAGATTTAGTGATCCTTCAGTTATGCCAGGTTTTCATGAAGTATTACGTATTTATGAAGTTGGACAATTTTGGGATATTTCCGATAAATCGTTCCCATTCTATTATAGTGTTGAAGGAACAAGAAGAGAAAATCTCTATGAATGGAAAAATTACTGGAATGATGCTATAAATGGTGGTGTAGTAAAAGGTGATGCTGCATTTGTTGATACAGTTTTAGGAAATTTATCAACATGGAATGAAGATTCTAATATAAGATTTGAAGAAGCATTTATTGATTTACGTAAAGGTTTAAGAGATTTTTATGGTTACCAAGATGCTGATTTTGAATAATAATTAAAATAGACTAGAAAATGCCACAATAAGTGGCATTTTCGAGACTGTTTAACAAAAAAATGTTTTAAGAATTATTGCTTGGAGGAGATTTAATGTTTAAAAGGCGAATACTAAATTTATTAATGATTGTTTTAGGAATTGTATTGGTTGCACTGTATATTATTAAACCTTTTCAAACAAGCGATTTAGAAGTGTGGGCTAAAGAAGTTTCTGAAGATGATTATTTGGAAGCTCTTGCTTTAATTCAAGCTTCGATTGAGGATGGAAGATATACTTATGTTGATTTTCTCGAAGATGAAGCCTCAAATTTCGATTATGATTTACCAAGTCATAATGCTTTTTTGACGTCTTTAGAAAGCACTGAGAGATTTGATTATACAGGAATGAGTGTTTCTGATTTATATACAGGCGAAAGTGCTACTTATTCTGTTGATATAGTTGAAGCAGGACTTTACAATTTAAATCTGGACTATATTGTAACAGGGGAAATCCTTAATAATATTACTATTAGTGTTGCGATAAACAATGAATTTCAATTTGATGATGCAAATACTGTAGATGTTCCTCTAAATTGGGTGGATTATACTAAAGATTTTGCTTTAGATAAATATGGAGATGAATCATTACCAGCTCAAATAAAAATCGAAGATTGGCGAAAGCTAGATCTATATAATAATACTTATACATCTTCTGAACCATTACTTTTCTATTTTGAGACAGGATTAAATACAATTACTTTTGAAAATGTTTCTTCTGGAGAATTAAAATTTGGAGATTTATTGGTAGAAGCTCCAATCTATATATTGTCATATGATGAGTACATTGCACAATATAATACAGAGGCAAGTGATTTTAATTTATTCACAAATGCGACAGAATACATAGAGAAAAACTCATCTTATGTTCGTTTATATTCTTTTGGAAATCCGAGTGTAACTCCTTACGATAGTGTTGATAAAAAATTAAACGTTATTGATGGTGGAGCTTGGTACAAAGCTGGACAGGAAGTAACATATGAAGTTGTTGTAGAAGAAGATGGTTTGTATGATATTGCTTTACATTACGCAAATTATAAAACTGATTTTGAAGTATTTAGATCGATAAAGATCGATGGCAAAGTACCTTTTCAAGAATTTTTGTCTTATGGGTTTGAGTTTACTCCATCTAAATGGCAAAACGAGATTTTAAGTGATAATCAAGGTTCTGCTTATAAAGTATATTTAGAAGCAGGAACTCATACAATTTCATTTCGAGCTGAAAAATCTGTGCTTAGTAAAGAATTAAGAGACATTCAATTAATGATTGATCATATTAATCAATTTGCTTTAGATATTATTATGATAACTGGTAAAGATATCGATAAAAATCGTACTTGGGAACTTACTAAATACTTACCAGAAACGGAAGAATTTTTACTTGCATATAATAAAATCTTAAAGTATATGGTAGTACAATTAAGTCAATATAGTGATAAAGATGATTTATCATCTACTTTATCTTATTTGAAAAAAGCAGTAACAGAGTTTGATCAAATGCTCGAAGATCCTGATGAGTTACCATTATATTTAAATAACCTATATAGTGGGACTGGAAGTGTTACTTTGCTTCTTGGAGATAGTTTAGATTCATTAGCAAATCAAGAATTATATTTGGATGGTTTTTATGTAGCAAATGATAATTCTTATGAAAATCCTAATGCTGGATTTTTCACTAAATTATTTAGTGGATTAAATAGTTTCTTTAGTAGTTTTTCTTCAGAAAAATATGTTATTGAGAATGATCCTGATGCAATTAATGTCTGGGTTAATAGACCTTTGACTTATGTTGATATTATGCAAAAGATGGTTGATTCACAATTTACACTTGAAACTGGAATAAAAGTTAATATTAGTGTTATGCCAGATCCTAATAAATTAATATTAGCAAATGCTGCAGGTAATACTCCTGATGTAGCACTTGGGTTAATGAGTTATATGCCTTTTGATTTGGCAATTCGTGGTGCTTTGTACGATTTAACCGAATTTGAAGATTTTTGGGTAGTTGCTAATGATTTTGCACCTGGAGCTTTAGTTCCATATATTTTAGATGATGGTGTTTATGCAATTCCCGAAACATTAGAATTTAATGCTCTTGTTTACCGAAAAGATGTATTTACAGCACTTGATTTAGAAGTACCAGATACATGGGATGATGTTATCGGTATTTTACCAACTTTACAAAGATACGATATGAACTTCTATTATCCAACTTCTGGTGGAACTGCGTTAAAATGGTTTTATCAAACATCGCCATTAATTTATCAAAATGGTGGTACTTTATATAGTCCTGATGGATTCACAACTACTATTGATAGTGCAGAATCTCTTGCAGGGTTACAACTTCTTGCTGATTTATATACAACTTACAGTTTGCCAGAACAAGTACCAATATTTTATAATTCATTTAGATATAATTCTTTGCCGATAGGTATTATAGATTTTAATACTTATATGCAATTAAAAAATGCTGCACCTGAACTTGTTGGGCAATGGGAGATTGCGCCTTATCCTGGTATTTATAATGAGGAAACTGGTGAGATTGTTCGTTGGTATATTGGTAATGGTACTGGGGGAATCATGTTTAAAGATGCCCAAGATCTTGAAGGTAGTTGGGACTTTATGAAATGGTGGATGTCAACAGAAGCTCAAACTGATTTCGCTTATACATTACAGTCGACTTATGGACCGGAATTTTTATGGTTAAGTGGAAATATTAATGCAATTATTAATAGTCCTTTAGATAATGCTGATAAACAAATTATATTAGAACAAATTAAATGGTTAAGAGATGTTCCAAGAACTCCAGGACAATATATGCTTGAACGTGGATTAAGTAATATTTGGAATACTGTTACTTTTGATGGAACACCGATAAGAGTTGCTATTGATCGTGAAATTATAATCATTAATCGTGAAATTAGACGTAAAATGATTGAATTTGGATATTTAGATAGCGATGGAAATGTGATTAAACCTTATATTATTCGTGACGTTGACTGGATTCAAGAACAAATGGACAACGCAAAAGTAGGTGACGAATAATGGAAAATGTGATACAACATAAAAAGAAAAAAAGAGAGATTAATAAAGATAAATTATCTACTTTATTATTAATTCTCCCTTATATATTACTATTCTCAACCTTTATTATTGTTCCTGTGCTTGTTGCATTCATTTTAAGCTTTACGCATTTTGATTTAATTCAAGCACCTCAATGGGCAGATTTGTATGGGATGTTTAATTATGTAATGTTATTTACTCAAGATTCAGATTTCTTAAAATACGTAATTCCGAATACATTAAAATACGCTATTATAGTTGGACCTGGTGGTTACATTCTTGCTTTCTTAATGGCTTGGTTATTATCGCAAATTCAAGCTACACCACGTAAAATTATATCTTTAGCTCTCTTTACACCGTCAATGGTTGGTGGAGTATTTATAACTATTGTTTGGCGAACTTTATTTAGTGGTGATAAAGACGGATATATAAATGCTCTATTACTTGAATATGGATTTATTGATGAAGCAATTCAGTTTCTTCAAAGTCCTGAGTACTTATTAAATATTATGATATTTGTAGCACTATGGAGTTCAATGGGTATTGGATTTTTAGCAATGTTAGCTGGTTTGGTAAATGTTGATAAAACATTATATGAAGCAGGCTATGTTGATGGAATAAAAAATAGATTCCAAGAAATAATTTATATTACAATTCCCCAAATGAAACCACAAATGCTCTTTGGAGCAGTTATGGCGATAGTGGGAGCTTTTAATAGTGGATATATTGGTGTTGCTTTATCTGGAGCTAACCCGACACCTCAATATTCCGGGCAATTAATTATTAACCATGTCGAAGATTATGGTTTCATTCGTTATGAAATGGGATATGCAGCCGCGATTAGTGTTGTTTTATTAGTCATTATATTATCTTTCTCTAAAGTAGCTTATAAGCTATTTGGCGAAAAGGATTAGGGGGGATAATATGAGTTTAAAAGCGATGCAAGTTAATCCTAAATCATTTCATAAATCACAACTTAAATTTTATGCTATATTAATTCCTATGGCGATATTTATGCTTTTACCTGTATTATATATTTTTAGTCAGGCATTAAAACCACTCGATGAATTGTTTTTATTCCCACCAAGATTTTTAGTGCAAAAACCGACTCTCCAAAACTTTACAGATTTATTTAGAGCTGCTTCTGGTACTGGAGTTCCGATGACAAGATATTTATTTAACTCAATATTGGTAACTATTATTGCAATATTTGTTACTTTAATAATTACTACAAGTACTGGATATGCATTATCTAAGAAAAAATTTAAAGGTAAAAAATTATTGTTTTCAATAAATCAAACAGCTTTAATGTTTGTTGCTATTGCTGTTGCAATACCACGTTATTTAATTGTTGATGGTATAGGATTAAACGATAATTTCTTAGTTCATATAATTCCTTATTTGGCAATGCCAGTAGGATTGTTTTTAGTTAAACAATTTATTGATCAAGTACCAGATGAATTGATAGAGGCTGCAAAAATCGACGGAGCGAACGATTTGCAAATTCTTTTCAAAATTATTATTCCGCTAGTTACACCTGCCTTAGCAACGGTTGCTATTTTAACTTTCCAATTGATTTGGAATAGTACGGAAAGTAGTAATATTTACATCATTAATGAAACTAAAAAGACTTTTGCGTTTTACTTAACAACTTTAAGTGCTAATCAAGTTGTAAGTATTGCAGGAGCTGGTATGGCAGCAGCAGCGGCATTAATAATGTTCATTCCTAATTTAATTATTTTCATTCTTATGCAAAGTAAGGTAATGGATACTATGAGCCATTCAGGTATAAAATAATGAAAAAATCATTAATATTTGCTTTATTCTTATTCGCTTTCTTTACAGTTTCAATGACAGAAGTGTCTGCTTCTAGTGCAACGACTTATACAAGAGCGATAGACCGTAAGGGGTTCTTTGTTGTAACACAAGACGCATATTTACCAGATCGAACAATATTGAATATTGGGTTAGATGAACCTGAAGATATGTTTATTGATGAAAATGATGTATTATATATCGCTGATACTGGCAATCAAAGAATAGTAGTTTACGATCCGAATTCTCCATTAGTTTTTGAGGGAGAAGAGGTATTACCTGAAGAGATAAATCCGACATATATAACTCATCCTGATTTTAGTAGCCCTAAAGGTGTTTTCATTACTCAGGATAATGTATTATATGTAGCAGATTCTAATGCAGAAGCCGTTTTTAAATTTACGAAAGATGGTACTTTTATCGAGAAATATACAAAACCTACAAGCGTAAGTTTTGAAGCAACCACATTTAATCCTAAGAAGATTGCAGTAGATAATCAAGCAAATATGTATATAGTTGCTGAAGGTGTGTTTAATGGAATAATTCAATTATCTGATAGTGGGGAATTCCAGGGATTTTTTACAACGAATAGAGTTATACTAACAGCAAAACAAATCTTTGAAAATTTCTTTTTCTCTGAAGCGCAACTTGCTCAAGTAAGCGATAGGAATCCTTTAAACTTTAGTAATGTTTATGTTGATCCTTTTGGCATTAAATATTCAACTAGCTTTGGTGACGATACTGATAATCTAAAGAAACATAACACAAATGGATCTAATAATATCGATAGTAATTATGGACGTGATTTAGGACTTGTAGATGTTTATACTGACAGTCAAGGAATAATCTATACTGCTAGTGAATATGGTTTTATCTATATTTTTACAAGCGATGGTAGTTTCATTTTTGGTTTTGGTTCAACGGAAGAAAATGAAGATGTATCAGGGTTATATTCTAATTTAGTTAGTATTGCAGTTGATAGTCAAGGCAAAATCTGGACTTTAGATGCTGATAAATCATTTATTCAAAGTTTCTCTCCTACAGAGTATTCAACAAATATTTATAAAGCTTTAACTTTGTATAAAGATGGGCAATATGCCGATGCAGTTACTGAATGGGAAAATGTATTAAAACTTAATCAGTTAAGTGTTTTAGCCCATAATGAAATTGGTAAAAATCTTTATTCTCAGGGTGAATATGAAGAAAGTATGATTCATTTTGAATTAGCAGGAAATAGAGGTCTTTATTCAGAAGCTTTTTGGGAAGTTAGAAATGTGAGTATCCAAAACGCTTTACCTGCACTGATTCTATGGTTGTTAATTTTTACAGTGCTGTTTAATATAGTTAAATATACAAATCGCAAATATGAATATTTAGAAGAGCCAAAAAGAAAAATTAAAAAATTTGGTAAAATTAGAGTCATTAATGACATCTTATATATGTTTAATTTGATTAAACATCCTATTGATAGTTTTTATTATATTAAAAAGAAAGAAAAAGGTTCGTTTAAAGGCGCAACTATTATTTTCTTTATGTTTTTTATCTCTTATATGATATTTGTGACAAGCAAAAGCTTTATCTATCAGTTTGTAGAACCAGCTGATTTAGATTTGAATGCTATTGTTCTTGGTTTCTTAAGCATTACACTATTGTTTATTGTTTGTAACTATTTGGTTGCATCTATAAATGATGGGGAAGCTAGTTTAGGTGAAGTATATAAGGGTGTAATGTATTCTTTATTACCAGTAATGACTGCTTATTTATTAGCTACGTTTTTATCGTATTATTTCACATATAACGAAGTATTTATGTTGCAGTTAGTTGTTTATAGTGGAATGGCTTGGAGTGCTTTACTCGTGTTCTTAAGTATTCAAGAATTACATGGTTATACAATTAGAAGCGCGATTAAAAGTATCCTATTTACATTTTTGTTTATGATTATAATAGCGGTTTTATTTGCTTTTATTCAAATAATGGGCGATCAGTTAATTCAGTTTGTTATTGCTTTGGTTAAGGAGTTGATTAGAAATGTCTTTAGTTAGAAAAATCGGATTAAGATTATTATTAGTAAGTACTTTGCTTACTTCAATAGTTGTTGTAAGAGCATTTTATAATCCAACTTCAAGAGATACTTTGCTGCCACCAGAAGATTTAGTTAGATATGATTTGGTGGATTTAGGGGAGTTTGAATTATTATATTCAGAAGGAGATTTAACTTATTACTATAGAGAATCTCGAGATACTATAGCAATCTATGATGCTAGAAGTGATTACACTTGGATTACTGGTTTAGATTTAGAATATAATAAAGATATTGACGATGATTGTGACGACTTTTTAGATGAATATGACTGGGATGAAATTGCAAATAACGCTGATATCAATTTGATAACTCCATGGTTTATAATGAGAATTGAAGATGTTGCTGATTTATTAGTAACTGCTTTGTTCCCTTATGATCCTCTTCATGATGACTTATTACTTGGGACTGAAGAATTTTTAAGTAATTTATCTGATGATGATTTTGCTATTTTAATCGATATTATTATTGATGAAAATATTATTGAAGATAATTATATAATGGCCGAGTTATTCGCAAACTATAGCGACAGAAATATTGATAATTATTTTATTAGTCAAGCGATTAAAGAAGATGATACATTAGTTACGAAAGAAATGATTTTAACTTTTTGTAGACCAATTGAAG
>CBDUWI010000037.1:0-8180 GCA_965370885.1 uncultured bacterium
ATTTGGTAGCGCTTCAAATGATCTAATTGTATCTACTACAATGCATGAATGTATGCATCTATGTGCTGGTAGATTTAGATCAAAATTCTTACCACTATTTAAACCTGTATTAAAGAAATTCTACGAACATACTTTTACAGGAATATTCAAATTAAAATCTCCTATAAATACAGAAAATATAATAAACTTTATTATTAAATTTGAAAATAATGAACCCAAAGTTATTAATAAAGAATTATCTAGTTATTTTAGATTATTAGAAAAAGAAATGAAGGATATAACATCCTTAAATGAAAAAGAGTTTAGGAGAGTTCTAACAGATTATATTGTTTCTATAAAAATCTCAATGACAAGTTTTCCAGTGTTTGTAAAAGTGTATAGAAAGTATGTTCATATTTTTGGACCTTTACATAAAGCATATGAACAAACTTTTGGTAAAAGAAATAAATATACTACAGTCTTTCAAGAATTATATTCCCCATCCGAAGTAATATGTGTCTTATCAGAAATGGCACCAACTACTTCAATAATAAGAAAGGCATTTAAATTGATGGATTAGAGGATTGATTTATGGCAATAAAAGATAACGAAACCCCAGGTGGTAGTATTACACAAACTAATGATGCTATGGATGAGAGAATTGCGAATATAAGTAGTATAAATAAAACTGTTGAAGGAATGGAATCAGATGTAGTTCAAAAAATTGAAGAGACCGAAGAAATGATTGATAACTCAGAGGACATTGAAAGAGTACAATCATCTATGATTGGTATTCTTAAGAAAATAAATGAAACCGTTGGAGCTTTTAGTACAGGAATAAAGAAGGTAACTATTAGTACTGCTACTGCTACAAAAGATTCAATCTCTCAATATGGTAAAGCAGTATCAGAAGATATAAGCTTCAATAAACAGAATGTTATGGCAATGGCTCTAGCAAAAACTACTCCTCTTTTTGGATATTTTGCAGCTAAATTTATGGAGACAGATGTTTTTAAATCAGCAGCTGCTAAACTTAGAGAAGGTTTTGGAAATGTTCTTGGTAGTGTTGCTACAAAGTTTAAAGAAGGTTTTAGTGGCATTGTAGAAAAAGTAAAAAGAAAAAAAGGTAAAATAACTAAAACAGATGACGTTAGTTCAATTAATGAAAACGATCTAACATCAGAACCAATTCCTAAACTACAACATGGTGGTTACGTTTCTAAAGGTGGTCTTGCTCAGTTGCACCCCGCAGAAGTTGTAATGCCAATTGAGAAAGTTTTATCAAATGTAGATGATAGATTAAGTACATTTGAAAGTATGATTAATATTTATAAAAAAGAACAATTAAAAAGCATAACAAATATGAGAACATTTGTTTCAGTTCAAGGAGAAAAACAAAAAGTTGGTTTGGTAAAAGGTTTTATTAGAGCATGGGGAGAAGTTAATACTCAATATTTAGAGCCAGATTCTAAAAGACAATTAAGAGCTTTACTGGCAATACAAGATGCACTTGGTGCACAAATTGGAACTTGGCGACAAGTATGGCAAAAGATGCTTATTGAGCATCCAATGTTTAGACAAATTATATTTTTAGCAAAAACTATTACTAAAACTATTGGAATGCCATTTAAAGCAGTATATGCAGTATTTAAATCTAGAGGTGGTTATCAATCTCATTTATCTAGAGCTAGAAACCCCATGGCTGCAACTGCAGAAAATATAGGACTTTTATATACAGAAGGTATGTGGAGATTAGATAATCTTGTATTGTATACTAAAGCTACTGCTGAAGCAACAAGAGATTTATCAGCTTTTGTTACAGGAAAATCATATGGAAAATTAGAAGGGGTTTCAACTGGAATTTGGCGTCTTAGTAACTTAATAACCAAACCATTTATGGCAGCATGGAACAAAGGAACAAAACTAATTGAAACTGGAATTCGTGAAGTTCTTATTGGGAAAGGTCACGAATCTTTAGCTGATATTCTAACTAAAGAAAGAGCGTTACCCAAGGGAAAAAGGGCTCGTGAATTAGGGGGAGTTTATGGTGGTCTTTCAGAAACTGCCGGAGAAGAGAAAGCCAAAAAAGAACTTACCTTTTATGACACTATGATGAATTGCTGCAGGATTGAGAGAAAAGATAAAGAAGTAGAACACAAACGTGATAAAAAAATGCTTGCATATAACAAGGATCAAACTGAATCATTAGTTAAAGTAAAAAGAAGATTGAGATCAAAAAACTTCCTTAGTTTATTAATGACAGTTGGTGGTTTTTTAATGAGTGCATTAAAAGGTATGTTATCTGGTGTAACTGGAATGTTAAGTGGAGCTATGAAAGGCATGGGTATGTTATCTAAAATTGGAACTGGAGCTGGATTAGCTAAATTTTTAGGACCAGCAGCAGGACTGTTAGCAGCCGGAGCAATTGGAGTTGGAATAGGGACTATTATAAATAAATATATAGTTGCTCCTCTTAGAGAAAAATGGTTTAAGCATATTGATGATGTTACACACGCTGGTAGAAAAACAATGGATGAAATGCGAAAAGAAGGTCTGGTTAAAGCAAGAACAGGATTAACAGGAAAAGAAAGAAGAGAAGGTCAGGTAAGTTTAGGAGCCATGGCAGATATATCTGGTGGTTTTAAAAAGAAGCAAGAACGAGATGTTGGATCTTTTATGGGAATGAATGTTAATCGAGAAAGAATTCAACAAGGTCAATCATTATTTGTAAGAGATAATATAAATGAATATATGAAATATGATCGAAATCAACTAAATCAACTAAGAGGAGAATGGTTAGATCGAGGTGGTTTTTATGCAAAAGGTTGGCTACAAAATCCAGAAAAATATGGTGCTAAAAGAGAAGCATCATTTTTAAACTATGTTAAAAAACACGGAACACTTACAGCTATAAAACCAACATTATATGATCAAGGTGTTATGGGTGTTGACAAAGTTAAAGAAGTTGGACAACAAGTTATGGATAGAACTGCTCTTGCAGCAGATCAAGCAAAAGAAAAATTAATAGAAGTAAAGGCCTTAACAGGTGAAATCAAAAAAGGATTAGTAGAAGTGGGTGATAGAGTTAAAGAAGGTGCTCAAGAATCAGCTGTAGCTGTAAATAACATGTCTACCGTTGTATCTAATAATATACAAAACCAATCATCTTCAGTAATGGCAGGTGGAAGAAAAGCTTTAAGTCAAACAAAAGACTATCTCAATGAAAAAATTGTAACAGGTAGGATAAACTAATGGCAAAAAAAACAAACAACGCATTAATAAAAATACCAAATATTATAGGATTACCTCCTTTTAATCTTGAACCTCGGACAAATGCTATAATGCTAAACGCTATGCCAACCGCAGACATTAGACCCTCTGTACCATCATTTCAAGCAGGGTTGGATCTATTTACATTAGGAGACGCATGGAGTAGTTATAAAAAGCTTTTGAATTCTCATGGTTTTGATTTTGAACCTGGAATAAAATCCGTTAAGGTTGCCTTCTTGGCAGATAGTTTCCAACTGATACATTTCAAAATGAATACGGAGAAAACTTTTTACAAAAAATGACAGATGTTGCTTCACAAGGAGCTGCTGATATTAATCAATTTATGGGATCTAGATCCGCAACTGAATCTTTTGGAAAAGTCCAAAAAAAATTACAAGCAAAAGGTGGAGTAGCAGGTGGGATTGGAGCGGGTATGGGAATGGCTGGAGGTTGGGCAAAAGATTTAATGGGGGCTCTTCAAGGAATCTCAGGTGGAAAGGGTATAGCTCGTGGAGTTAATTTAGTAGATCGTCTAGCCGCTGGAGCAAGAATTGATTTTCCACAAGTATGGAAAACAAGTTCATTTACTCCATCATATACAATGACTGTACGATTATATAATCCTAATCCTAAAAGTGCTTTATCCACAGATCAATATATCATTGGACCTATAGCTGCGATTATGTTATTAGGAACACCAATTTCAGAAGATGGAGCAACCTATAATTGGCCATTTTTACATCGTGTAAAGGCAACTGGTATATATGATTTAGATCCTGCATTTATTGGTGGGATTACTATCATTAAAGGTGGGGATCAACAAAGCATAGCATATAATCAAAGGTTAGCAATGGTTGATGTTAGAATTGATTTTGGAAGTTTATATAATACTATGGTAGCAAGCAATAGTGCAAATCCTGCGAGACCAACATTGAAAAAATATCTTAACGCAATGAAAGGGGAAAGAAAAGTTTATGATAGTAAAGGTGAAAATAAATTAAATGAAACCGAAGTTGCCACAACTACAAAACTCACCACTACCGCAACAGAATATGAAACTGGAGCAGCAGAAGAAAGAATTGATCCAGATAAAAAAGCTATAGCTGATAGCTTTCCACCAAACCCAATGGAAGCAGAAGAATAATTTAACAAATATTATTTCTTAAAAGCATAGTCAAATAAAATGCAAAATATGAATTAACTATAAACCTAGTTTGATTTGTTAACCCTGAATACCATTCTTTATATTTAATATCATCTAAAACCTTTTCTAATAAAAGATTAATTTGTTGTTTAAAATATACTTTAGATTTAGTTCTTTTAATTGCCATTAATCTTCTAACATATTTAACAAATCCTGAACCACATAATGCATTAACATTATCAAGATCTTTAATAAATAAATGTAGTATCATTTTAATATCTTCGCTATATTTTAAATTAGTAATTGAATTAGCAATTAATACTGCAATCGAAGATCTTATTTTTGTTAATTTTTTCGCATCTTCAATAGCTTTTTTATCAACATATTTATATACACATATCTTTTTTATTGCTTCTTCAATAGATCTCTTACCCTTTTCTAAAATTTTATATTGAAACATACTATCATCATCTTCAGTTGGTTCAAGTTGTGTTTTAATAGACCCGCCCTCTTTATGGGCCTTATAATAATTCTGTGCAAAACTTCTAACACTCTGGGCGACTCTATGTCTAGCTTCACCAATAAATCTCACAATACTATTTACTTCTGTACAATCTCTTACATATTTAGTCCATCGCACTTGTATTTGTTTTGATAAATAATAAAGTCCATTAGCAATAGTTTTTTCTCTTATAAATAAATGTGTCCTGGTTAAATGTTCAAGTGTATATCTAAAAGTATTTGGATTACAATATTTAATATGTTTATTCATTAAATTAGAATAATACCTAATTAACAAATATGTTAATGTCATAGAATATCCAGTTTGATCTTTTTCCTTTAAAAAATAATACATAATAAATAATAGAAGATTGGTAGGCACAACAGTTTGTGTTTTCCATTTTCTCGCTGGATGATCTTTATAAAATCTTTTAATAAAATCTTTTACTTGTTTTTCAGTTAAACCAGATGCAAATAATAATTGATGATATGGTCCTTTTAATGGCGAGTAATAACATGGTTCTGATAATTTTGATAACTCACCAGCTGTTAATTGAGTAATCAATTTCTTTAATTTTGATTTATTAATTTTTGCTTCTTTTAAAAGTATATCCATAATTTAAAAAACCCTAACAGAAATATTTGCTGATGCAAAATAAATATATTCTGGAGAAAATTCTAATAATTGCGTTTGTGTAAAAGTATCAATATCATAATTAAAAAAGATAGAAGATTCAGGTTTTACAACTCTACATCTTTCGACTCCAGTAACTTCTTGAACTACATCAATAATTTCAGATCTAAAAATATTAATATTGATACCAAACCTGCTGCTAAATTCATCATAAATAGCATTTTTTACAGCACTTGTTAAATCTCCAAGAGAGCCACTATAAGATGAATCTTTGAAAACATCAACTTCAATATCAAGAGGAATAGTATATTCAGGAATAACCCAACCAGATTCTGAATATATATATTTTTTACTATCACTTTGAACTAAAACCATTTGATCTGGATTTGGTTCTGCATCAACCCATGTATCTATACCTGTACAGGTTGCAAAATAATTATCCCAACCAATCCAAAGACCAGTTCCTTTTCCCACAATATAAATATCACCAACAATACCAGGAGAAGGTGGATCTGAAATTATAGATACAATTGTTTTATCAGTTGTATTTAATTGCATATTAGTCATACTTCCAGTAGTATTACCAAATTTTAAACTAATAAAATCTGTCAACATTCTATAATCTTCAAATGTAGCTTTATTCATTAGTTCCTGTAAAACTTGTAATTCAAAATCTCGTTGATTAATACTATCATAATAATCCTTTTTAATCACAGGAATATCATATACAATATTTGAAGTAGAATCTTGAGCCACAACATCAGACATAGTAAAATCTCTTAAAGATTTTCTGAATGTAAACTGGGTCGAATATGTAGACACCAACCCTGACAAATTTGAAATATGAAATCTGTAAGTTAATTCCCCAGTAGGAACAGTTATATAATTTGCAAATTCAAGAACAAAAGTTCCGGTGGTATCATTAGTCATAGGATATGTTGCACCAACTTCAACAATTTCCATATTACAAGTTGTTGTACCAACATCAGATTCTGTAGAAGTATAACTAAGCTCATATACAGCTTTTTGATCTTCCCGTTTAGATACCATCTTGGTTGCTTGCATATCATAATCAATATTATATGTAGTAATTAAACTAGGGATTAATTCAAGTTCAAATAAAATATAATCATAATTTGCTACAGAATTTAAAACATCAATAGTCATATCATAAATAGTATAATAATCAACTCCACCAACACTTACTACAGTTTGTCTTGGAATATATGTTGAAATAAATTCTTGGAAAGTATCTCTAGTAGGCACTATAGCTCCATCAAAAAATAAAGTTGTAAATAAACTAATCTCATTTACTTTAAGATCTGATCGTTTTAATATTGGTAAAGAGTTTGAACCAAGAGTTGAAGCCTGAACTATTGTATCAATATTTGTAAAATCATTTCCAGATATTACTCTATTTAGAGCTGTTAAATTGATAATTGAATTAGATCTTATATTTTCTAATGATTCTTCATCTAGTCCATTAACTGCTGCTGATGTATTAAGTATAGTATAACTAACTAACTGTGTTATCCCTGCTAAAGTTGTATTATAAATTCTATCTCCACTTGTAATTGATCCAGCTATTACATTTCCATCTACTCCTTTTGTTAAACTGGTCGTTACTCTTATCCTACCGCCTGCTGGAGGTTGTACTCCATTCAGACCATTACCAAATGAAATTTTAACACCAGTATCGCTTCTTGTAGAAACATAACCCAAATCGTTATCATCCATTAAAAATAAACTGTTAAATTTTGTGTATGTAGTCCAAGAGGTCGAAGAAGCTTCCTGGACTTCAACAAGCATACTAGATAATTGACTATCCAATTCAACTTCTTGATCATAAAATTGATAAGTTTGTAAATCAGAATCAATTTGGAATTCTTGAATATCTTCTTTAACTTGTCTTACAGGTAATACAAATGAAAATTCTCCTTCAACTGTAGCTGAATCATTAGGGAAGATATATGTTTTATTTCCTTCTTGAACACTAATAGAAACGGTTGAATTATCTGTTACTGTAATTGTTGTTATATAATATGTTTTAAATTCTATATCCGAACTTTTAAAAATAGTTCCAGATGGAATTGTAAACTCTGTAGCTAAATCTGTAAAAGTCAATGGCATTGTAATTAAAACATTTGCTGTTGCTGGAGTAGCTTCACTTGCAGTATAACCTAAAAAAGATGATAAATTTAAGATTGATTCTGGAAGTTGTGCTTTGGTAAGAAAAAATTCTTTATATGTTGAAATTTGATAAAATAAGGTATTAGAGGTTAATGTCGCAAGTACCTCAATAAGAAAAGATAGAAATGATGATTTAACTAAATCAACATTCTCCAATTCAAGATAAGATTGTAAAAACTCTATAATCTGATTCTTAACTTCATTTCTTGAAAGATAAATTTGATTTGATAAACTTGTATCAGCCATATGTTATGTTTTCCTTAATTGAAATATAATCCACTGTTATTATCATATAGATCTTTGAGAGTTGATCTAAGACTTTCATTCTTAATAAGTAACCTAGTAAGATATGTAGAATCATTTAATAAATGAATCTTTTTATCATAATCTAAAAATGTTAAAACTCTATTTAATTGTCGCTCTTCAATGTTTGCTGTGGTACGACTTTGATATTGATGTGCA
>CBDUWI010000038.1:0-8143 GCA_965370885.1 uncultured bacterium
ATCAATATATAAAAGAAAGAAAATCCTAACCCGAGCAGTAAACTAGCAAAAATAATAATGAGATTTAACTCTCTGATCTCCTCACCCTCATTATACGTAATCATCTATATCTCTAAAAATTATCATTAAAACATCAAATGATAAATCTAAAATCAAAAACTATTTAAATAAAAAAAGAAGAGATATTTTAGTTGAAATGGGTAAAGATGACTTCCAAAAAGAAGTCCAATCAAAAAATGTTGCAATTTCATTAACCGACAAAAAAATTAATGAGTTATTTGCTCATAAAGGTGCGAGATCTATCGAAGACCTCTATTATGAAATCGGTAAAAATACGATATCCCCTGTTAGTGCAGTAAATAGTCTAATCGGCGAAACTAAATATACTGATGAGGATTTGATACAAAAAATTAACGAAGCTAAAATTGTTGAAAAGAAAAGCGTTTCTAACATTTTTGTTGAAGGCCTTAAAACACCTTCAATTAGACTTTCAAACTGTTGCACACCAATACCAGGTGATAAAATCACTGGATACGTCTCAAAAGGTGTTGGTATTGCTGTTCACCGCACAAAATGTAATAACTTAAAAGGATTAGATAAAGAGCGTTATATCGAAGTTTCTTGGGGAACAGATACACATCGTGAATATGAAGTAAATATTAAAATAATTGTGGCTAATAGAGATAATGTTCTTGTTGAAATCATCAATACAGTAACATCTAATAAAGGTAAAATTATCCAAGTTGTAGCCTCAACAAATAAAAGACTTGAGGGCATAATTAAATTAAAACTTCACGTTAGGAACAAACAAGAACTAGAAACGGTAATAATTAATTTACAAAAAATTAAAGATGTATTTTCAATTGAAAGAATGATGAAATCATGAAAATTGTTGTCCAAAGAGTAAAAGATGCATCTTGTTCTGTAGACAATAAAGTTGTTTCTAGGATAAGTAATGGATATTTACTTTTAATCGGATTAACACATTCAGATTCTTTAAAAGATGTTGAATATTTAGCTCGTAAAATTGCGAATTTACGTATTTTTGAAGATGAAGCACAAAAAATGAACAAAAGTATACTCGATTTGAAGTATGAAATTTTAGCAATTTCACAGTTTACTTTATACGGTAATACTGATAAGGGTAATAGACCGTCATTTACAGAAGCAATGGACCCTGTAAATGCTGAAAAACTCTACCTTGAATTTGCAAGAATTTTGAATGACCAATATTTGATTTCGACAAAAATTGGAGTTTTCGGTGCCTACATGGACATTATGTTAACCAACGATGGACCAGTAACAGTTATTTTAGAAAGTAAGTGATAACATGATCAGAAAACTTACAGAAAATGATCGAGAAAGCGTATTAAAATACGCATTTCAAGAACCATCATTAAATATCTTCATTATCGGTGACATTGAAAATTATGGATTTGACAAAGATTTTCAAACAGTTTATGGAGAATTTGATGAGTTTTCTAATTACATATCTGTGTTACTTAATTATCGCGAAAACATGATTTATTATTCTCATACAAAACATTTTAATAAAGAATGGCTAAAAACTATTAGTAATCATAATTACCAATTTTTTAGTGGGAGTAAAAGTTTAATTGAACTAATTGAACCAATTATCGGCAAAACAACAAACAAAACTATGTATTTTGCTGAAGCAAGAAAACTATTAATAGAAAATAATGCTGACTATAACGATATAATAGAACTTACAACAAAAGAAGAAGCTGGACAATTATACGACTTACTCATTCGAATACCAGAGTTTTTCGGCATGAAAAATCAAAAAAGAGATAAATATATTCAAAATAAGACTTCAAAAATCAAAGACGGGAAAACGTATTTTATAAAAAAAGATAACCAAATCATCTCAACTGTAGCTACAGTAGCGGAAACTTCAATAAACGCAATGGTAATTGCCGTCGCTACATCTGAGAATTATCGAAAACTCGGATTAGCTTCAAAATTAATGATTCATTTAATGAATGAATATTTAATAAATAAGCAAAAATATTTATGTTTATTTTACGACAACCCCGAAGCTGGTAAAATATATAAAAGACTAGGATTTGTCGATATTGATCATTGGGTAATGCTCATTAAGGAGTAATAACATGAAAAAGCTTCCTTTGCCAATTATTGAAACAAAAAGATTAATTTTAAGACCTATTTCTTTATTAGACATCGATGATGTTTTTGATTATGCAAAAAGTCCTTTAGTTGGCCCTAATGCCGGTTGGAAACCGCATGTTTCAAAAAAAGAAACAGAAAATTTTATTCGCTATTCAATGAAAAAAAGAGATCATGGACAACCAGGAATTTTTGCAATCATCTTAAAAGAAAATCAAAAAATGATTGGAACAATTGAAATCCATTCATTTCGTGATTTTAAAGCAGAAATAGGATTTGTCTTAAGTCCGACATATTGGGGAAAAGGGATGGTAGTAGAAGCAGCTAAAGAAACTATTATATATGGCTTTGAAATCTTAAAATTAGAAAGATTACAGTATGGTTATTTCCTGACAAATCTACAAAGTAAAAGAGTATGTGAAAAACTAGAATTCACTTATGAAGGAATCTTAAGAAAAAAATTTAAAAATTATGATGGCAAAATAATCGATGAAACGATTGCTTCAATTACTAAAGAAGATTATCAAAACAATAAAATTAAGTGGTTAGTCAATTATAATAAAAAGCTTTAAAAGTTGACTATAAAGCGTTTAAAGAGTATAATTTGTTTTGTAAACCAATGAGAAAGAATAGTAGTTAAAAAACTAATGAATTAGAGATTGATACATCAGCTGAAAGTATCCTGATTTAGATTTAACGAAGACACTTTTGAGGGCTTTTTTGAAAGTAGTAGAAAAAGACGTAGCTCGCGTTAAGAGTTAAGGGCCTAGCAAGCTAGGAACTAAGGTGGTACCGCGGAAATATTTTCGTCCTTAAATGTGTTTTTTGAGGACGTTTTTTATTATAAAAGGAGTGATTATATGTATCAAAAAGTAAAAGGAACTTATGATTTATTGCCAGAAGAAACTAAAAAATGGCAAGAGCTAGAAAGAATAATTCGTAATGTTAGTAAAATCTATAATTACGATGAAATAAGAACACCATTACTTGAAAATACTGAATTATTTCATCACTCTGTTGGGGAAGAAACAGATATTGTTAAAAAAGAAACATACGATTTTATTGATCGTGGTAATCGTAAAAATACCTTAAGACCAGAAGGTACAGCTCCAGTAGTTAGAAGCTATATTGAAAATAAGCTATATGCGGATAAATTACCGATTAATAAGCTTTATTATATTGGGCCAATGTTTCGTTATGAACGTCCTCAAAAAGGAAGATATCGCCAATTTGCACAATTTGGTGCCGAAGCTTTCGGTAGTGCTTCACCATTGTTAGATGCGGAAATTATAAGTTACGCAGTAAATGTTTTAAAAGCACTTAAAATAAATGATGTTGAAGTTCAAATTAATTCAATAGGTGATAACGATAGTAAAGCGATATACAGACAAGAATTAGTAAAATATCTCGAAAAAGATATCACTTCATTATGCACTGATTGTCAAACTAGATACATCACAAATCCCTTAAGAATTTTAGACTGTAAAGTTGATCATGAATCACCAATATTAAAAAATGCCCCAAAACCATATGATTATTTAAATGAAGAAAGCAGTAATCATTTTAATGACGTTTTAAAGTATTTAGATGCAATGGCAGTTAAATATGTTATTAATAAAAACTTAGTTAGAGGACTTAATTATTATACTCACACAGTTTTCGAAGTTGACGCAAACCTAGAAACTTTAGGAGCGCAAAAAACAATTTGTGGTGGCGGAAGATATAATAACTTAGTTGCTTCTCTAGGCGGACCAGATGTCCCTGGTGTTGGTTTTGCTTTTGGCTTAGAAAGAGTATTGTTAGCTCTAGAAAGCATTAATTATACAGGTGATCCAAAATTTCTGCACTTATTCTTAATAATTTTAGGAGATGAACAAAAAGAAGATGGAATTAACTTATTAAATAGATGTCGATTAGGTGGTCTTTTTAGCGACATTGATTTTCTTGATAAAGGATTAAAAAATCAATTCAAACAAGCTAACATTCTTAACGCGAAATTTGTCGCAATATACGGTGAAAAAGAAAAAGAAAAAGGTGTAATCAACTTAAAAGATCAAAAAACAGGAATTGAAATAACGTTAAAAAAAGAACAACTATATTCCCATATTATTTCACAATTAACGAATCCTTCAGAGTCATGTAAAGGCTGCGAGGAAGAAAATTGTGAAGATGGAGATTGTGGTTATTAAGGAGAATGTTTATGAAAAGAACGCATAATAACGGCGAATTAACAACAAAAAACATAAATGAAATAGTTACTCTAAAAGGTTGGGTAGCTAAAAAAAGAGATTTAGGTGGGTTAGTTTTTATTGATTTACGTGATAAATACGGAATTACACAACTAGCATTTAATCCTGAATCACCTTTGTATGAAAAAACTTTAGAAATTAAAAACGAATTTGTCTTAGAAATTACGGGAAAAGTAATTGAAAGAAGCTCTAAAAACAGAAAAATTAAAACCGGTGAAATTGAAGTAGAAGTAAATAATTTAGTAATATTAAATACCTCTGCTCAAACACCACTTTTAATTAAAGATGATACCGATGCATTAGAAGAAATTCGTTTAAAATATCGTTATTTAGATTTAAGAAGACCAGTAATGCAAAACGCCTTTTTAGTTAGACATAAAGCTTCACAAGCAGTTCGTGAATTTTTAAACGAAGAAGGATTTATCGAATTTGAAACACCGATACTAACTAAATCAACACCAGAAGGCGCAAGAGATTATTTAGTACCTTCACGTATTAATAAAGGTGAATTTTACGCATTACCACAATCACCACAAATCTTTAAACAATTATTAATGGTTTCTGGTTTTGAAAAATATTACCAAATAGCTAGATGTTTTCGCGATGAAGATTTAAGAAGTGATCGCCAACCTGAATTTACCCAAATTGATATTGAGACTAGTTTCATGGATCAAGAAGAAATTCTTGATGTTAGTGAAAGAATGATTAAACACGTAATGAAAAAAGTAAAAAATGTTGATCTAAAAGAAAAATTCCCAATAATTACTTATAAAGAAGCAATGGATAAATACGGTACAGATAAACCAGATACTCGTTTTGAAATGCATTTAATAAACATTACTGATATCGCTAAAAAATCAACTTTTACTGTTTTTCAATCTAATATTGAAAACGGCGGAAAAGTCAAAGCGATAAAAGTTAAAAACGGTGCCTCTTTATATTCAAGAAAAGGCATAGATAAATTAACAGAGTATATTAAAAAATTCAAAGCTAAAGGACTTAGTTTCATAAAATATACTAACGAATTAACTGGTAGTATCGTTAAATTTTTACCGATTGAATTACAAGAAGAATTAATTAAGAGAACTAATCTCTTAGAAGGTGATTTATTATTTTTAGTATCAGATACTGAAAGTGTTGTTAATCAATCACTTGGTAATTTACGAAATTATATCGCAAAAGAACAAAAACTCTATAGCAATGATGACTATGATTTCCTTTGGGTAATCGATTGGCCAATGTTTGAATACAAAGAGGACATTGGAAAGTATTTATCACTTCATCACCCATTTACTATGGTCCAAGATGAATTTATAGATTCATTAGCTACTAACCCCAAAGAAGCAATAGCTTATTGCTATGACCTAGTAGTCCAAGGCCAAGAACTTGGCGGTGGAAGTATTAGAATCCATAAAGAAGAAATTCAAAATAAAGTATTTGATATTTTAGGAATAACAAAAGAAGAACAACAATTAAAGTTTGGTTTCTTACTTGATGCATTAAAATACGGAACACCACCTCATGGTGGAATCGCCTTTGGTTTTGATCGTTTAGTAATGCTTTTACTTCATACTGAAAACATTAGAGATGTAGTCGCGTTTCCAAAGACTAACAGCGCTCAATGTCTATTAACACATGCCCCTAACGAAGTAGCTTCAGAACAACTCCAAGAATTATCGATTAAAACAATTAAATAATTTTCATTGTAAACAAATTATGATATAATAAAATGTTGAAGGATGTGATGAAATGGCAAACAAAAATAAGTTTTTAGATGACAAAACGTTAAATAAGACCTTAAAAGTTTTAGGGATAATACTGTTATTTTTAGCTGTTTTATTTATGGCAAGTCAATTTAGTGATTTCTGGATGAAAATAATTAAAGCAGTACAAGTAGTATTTGTACCTGTCGCTTTAGCGTGGTTAATATCATTAGTTATTTATCCAATCATTCGTTTGCTTGAAAGAAGAGGAATTGGTCCTAGAGGGCTTAGTGTAACAATTGTTTATATAGGGACAGCCGTAATCCTTTTCTTAATATTTTATTATTTAACACCTTTTGTAGTAGATCAATTAAAATCATTCTTCGATGTTGACTACCCAAAAATATCAACTTATTTCCAAACAGAATTTCGAACTGATTTTATCGCCGGTACTGAAATTTTTGACTGGATTGCTGATACTATTAACGAATCGACAATCTTAGAAGACACAATTAAATCAATTGTTGATTCATTAATAGCCACTTTATCAAGTACAATGATAAACATTATTATTGTTGTTTTTGTTCTTCCAATTTTATTACTATTCTATTTATTAGATTACGAATTAGTAAATGATTCATTACGTTCAATAATCCCCCAAGATTATGAAAAAGATGCAAGTGATCTTGGAGCAAGACTTAACCATACAGTTGGAGCATACATTAGAGGTCAACTCTTCTTAATGATTGCTATTGGTACGGTTGCTACAATTATCTATAAGTTAATCGGAATTAAATACTTCTTCATCTTCGGTATAATCGTTGGTATAACTAACATTATTCCTTATTTTGGTGCGGTAATCGCGATGATTCCTGTTGTTGGTTATGCTATTATTACAAGAGATACAGGACCAAATCCAATAATAGTTGTATTTGTTAATATTGTTTTACAATTTATTGAAGGTAATATTTTCCAACCGATAATTATGAGTAAAGCATTACAACTACATGCATTAATAATCATCATTTCAATTTTGTTCTTTGGTAGTTTATTTGGAGCTCTTGGAGTAATATTTGCATCACCAATAGCCGCAACAATTAAAGTGTTACTTGAATTCTATAAAGAAAAAAGAGACACAATAAAAGACAACAACATTAACGCACCACCAGTGCGAAAATGAAAAGAAAAAAAGTATACAGCTTATTCCAAATAAACTTAATTGTTTTTTATACATTTTGTTTTATGCTAGTTCCCATTTTATTAGTATTTTCTTACATATTCGATATCCATACGATTACAAGTGTCAACAATATAATCTTAATTGCTGATATTATTACTATGGTTGTTTTTGTATCGGGATTAATAATAATATTACTTAATAAAGACCAATCAAAAAGAAGATTAAAACCGTCTTACCAAAAAGAATTTATGACATTAACTATTATTTTCGCATTTGGAATTTTAGGTATTGGTGTTTTATTTGTATATATCTTTGGTTTATTACTTTATGTGCCTCACGTTATAATCCCATTATTTTTAGCATCTTATTTATTGCTTTATATCCTTGGAAATAAATTCTTTAACGTTAACTTACTAAAAAAATAATGGCTACTTATGTAGTCATTTTTATCAGGTGATAATATGATATTTAAGAAAACAATTCAGTTAATGGGTCAAGAAAAATTTGATCTTCTCCAAGATCAAACAGTCCTAGTAGTAGGTCTTGGTGGCGTTGGAGGGCATGCTGTAGAAGCACTCGCTAGAAGCGGAATAGGTAAACTTATAATTGTCGATAAAGACATTGTTGATATCACAAATATCAACAGACAAATTATCGCTCTTTCCTCAACTATTGGTAAACCAAAAACAGCGGTTATGAAATTGCGATTATTAGATATCAACAAAGATCTTAAGATAAAAACATATCAGACATTTTATAACTACGAAACAAAAGCAGAAATCTTTGAAAATCATATTGATTACGTTATCGATGCAATCGATACAATAACATTTAAAATTGATATTATTAAAGAGTGTTTAAAC
>CBDUWI010000039.1:0-8132 GCA_965370885.1 uncultured bacterium
CAATTTCTATAATGACCATCTCCGTTCAACCAACATCTAATTAGTTGTATTTTATCATTTTCGTTCCATAAAAAAACTGATTTATCTAATCTTTTATTAGAAGATCCATTACCACCTAATTTTATTATTGATTCTGCTAACTCTTTGCTATATAAACAAACTCTCATTGTATTTATTTCAGGAAATTTTTTAACAGAGATACTTGTATAAGTTAAATTTTTAATAGATTCTTTTATCTCATCAACTATATAATCTTCATTAATATTCAAAGTAAACGCTAATCCACACACCTTAGGTTTATGAGAATATATCCTACAACCTTCCGACAAATAATAACCAAGTATAGTAGCAATGTTAAAATTATTCTTCGATCTTGTTGCCTTTTTATTTTTATGTTTAGGCAAGCATAAAAAATCACCAACATTTAATGAATACGAACTATTAAACTTAGGACTAAACGGATTTATCTTACTACACGTTGAACAATCACCGTTATTATTTGTATTACAGCTTTGTTTGTGAAAATGATTGCATCTAACGGAATCCTTTTTTACCGAAAATATTAAATGATCAGAGGTACATTCTAATTCATATCCATAAAGAGATTTTATTCTCAATGTTGAATTAATATCAATACATTTTGTAGAAATAACTTTTCTATTTTTATCCATGTGACTAAGAACAATGTCTCCAATATTTATATCTTCTATATTCTTGACCAAATTGTCTTTCATTTGTATTCTTGTTCCTTTCACAAAACAAGAAGCGTCTAAAACCTTTCTATTCCTCACATATCTCAATGCATAATTATATCTAGCGTTATGTTCCATATAGGTTCGAATATTTTTATGCATATGATTCGGAATACACCTTTCTCCATCCCACGCTATTGGAGTCTTCCATTCATTTTCTTTTCTAAACTTATAAAGAGATCTATCATACTTTACAGAAGATGTCTTACGTTTTTCTACATGAAATTTATCTCTAACTGGAGCATGTACTATTATACTTTTTTCAGCAAAAGTATATTTTCCAAGATTATAACACCTATCAGTTAATTCGTTATCACAATAAGAATGATCATATCCAGTATGAAAAAATTCCCCATCCAAAAACTCAAGTAACCTTTTATCAGCAATCCAATGGCTAGCTAATTTACATTTTCTACTGTCATCGGTGGCTAAAGCATCTCCGTCATTAAGAGCTGCTAATCCTATTCCATCAGAAAAATTATTCATAGCAATCAAAGCTTCTTTAATAAAATCTTTTTTTGCTATAACATCTTCTCCGATAAAAAGAACCCTGTCGGAATTAGACCTATATACCAACTTTTTGACCATTTTTGGACATCCTATTCTTTCTGTGTCTTTTTCTATTACTATCTCATATTCTTCTTCTAGAATACCAGCATTCTCTTTTATAGAAGATATGCACCTATCTATAATATTGTCTCGCAAATACGGAATTATTATACTAACTTTTATCATAATTTTAAAATTATTTATAGATCCGCTCACCAGGTAAAGGTATATTAGTCTTTTTATCTACTTTGGGATACGGTTTTCTTAGATCAGCAATTCTTGTGTGAGAACCTACGGAACTCCATTTTCTATCATAATTTCCATACCCTCTTTTTTCTATCATATATCCCAAATGATTACACCATAAATTATTAGCCCAACAAACATCTTTTCCGAGTTTTCTTATCCCCACTTGGAAGGCTATATCATCCCAATTTCTATCTCCAAATCCACCCATTTTGATAACATCAGACTTCTTCTGTATCCTACAATAAGCAGATAACGCTTTTCTAGCTGGAGAAAGGTCTCCATCTGTCCATCTAACATTTGGAATTCTTTGTATCCTACATCCAATTCCGCCTACATTAGGATTTTTATTCATTAAGTCAACAAGTTGTTCTACAACATCTGGCTTTAATTCTGGAATTATAACATCATCTTGCATCGTTAAAAAGTATTCGGTTTCAACATGCTGCAAGCCAACATTATAAGCAGAGCAAATGTTAATACTCTTTTTAAGATTTACCACAACATGTATTTTCTTTTCTTGTAAAAGTTGTTCCAAAAGTTCCTTTGTGCCATCCTCTGAAGCATTGTCCACTACAATAACATGTAAAAATTCTGGATTTTTTACTCTTTTATACAATTCTCTTATTGTTCTTTCTGACAAAGCCTTTCTATTGCAAGTCAATAATAGAACAGACATTTTTTCTTTCATACATTTTTTAATGATTTAATAAAAACTTTACCATATTCTTTTCATCCATATCATTGGCCAAATCAAATCTTTTAGAAGTTTCAATATCTGGGATTTTCTCCTCATCATCAAATATACAAAATCCAAAATCTATAAGATATAAAACACCATTCAATACAAGTAAATTCTCTTCCCTTATGTCCCTATGCTTTATCTTCTCCTTTTTCAACGCATCAATAATCTCATCAACTTGTGGTATCATTTCCTTTTTGAGCATATTTTGCCTACCAACAAACTGCATCGTTATATAATTATCACCCTTGTCAATAATAGTTGGAAAATGATTATATTTTTCTAATCTTTCTAATGCCTTCACTTCTCTATCAACCATCCATAATGACTTAGGTTTGAATGTTTTCTTAATTTCTTTAGCTGATATCCTTTCTATTATTGAATTAGATGCTACCCACTTATCCTTTATTAGAATAACTGGGTTTTTGCAAACAAACAATTTTCTATCATGCCAACCACCAACAGAATCATGCTCTTCTATAACGTCATAACAAGTATTTTCATATAACCATTCTTTTATTGTTCCTTGTGTAGCTCCTTTTATAGCAGCCATAGCATCATCTGCAGCACTTTCGAACACTAGCATCTTATTATTTCTAGATATTTCAAATAGTGCTTGTTTCCCAGTTTCCAACCCATGTTGTTTAACAAACCACATCCATTGAGAAAGCCAAATGACAATATCAATATCTTCTATAAATTTTATATTTTCTATGTTTATATTATCAGCCAAAAAACTAGTATTACCATTAAATCCCAACGCTCTAGATGCTTCTCTCGCAACGTTAAGGCTATCAATATCATAATCAATTCCGTTTACAAATTCAGCTCCTTTCTCTACCATCCCAAGCGATATACCACCAACACTACATCCGATATCAACAATGGATTTATCATAAACATCTACTAAAGATGCTATTTGTTCTATTCTAGCTCTTGTTCTACCTCTATGGGCACTAAAACCTTCCATTCCTTTAAATGGTAAGTCGTGGTAAAGCTTCCCATTTCTGAGAGAACTACCAGCATATGTCTTTCCTTTTATAGCTTTTACTTTTTCTTCTATCATTACTTTGTGATTTTTTGTACAATTCCAAATCCAACTCCATTCAATGGCAAATTAACTTTAGGATATGTTATTTCTTTCCAATAATCCCTCACTCCAAAATGACGATGAGTTACATCGTGCATTAATATAAGACCACCTTCTTTCACAAATGGTTCAAACTTCTCAAAATCTTTTTTAACTCCTTCATACGTATGATCTCCATCTATAAATAAAACATCGATTTCCTTATCCCACGGCATTGTAAACGAATTATCATGTATAAATTTCCAGTGTTGCTTAAGTTCTGGACTTGTAATTCTTCCTTCTCTATCGTCCTTGTCAACGCTATACAATTTACCAGTACCAAACCTTGTGTTTAAACCTCTTAATATAGCCTTTGTACTGGTAGCTCTTCTAACCCCTATTTCAAAAAATAAAATATCTTCTCCAGCCTTATAAAACCTTGCTATGCTCACAAGAGTTTCTAAATATGGTTCTATGTCCCCAGTAAATCTTCTAATATCTTCTTTTGTAACTTCCATGTTTTTTCATTATTAATTATCCCCCTTTAACACCAACCACTAATGCAACCCTATCTTTCCCTTTGCTATTAGATAATAATTCGCATCTTATTATCTTTAAACCTACTATAGATTTCATCATAAGTCTCAATGTTTCTAAACTAATATTACTCCTATGTCCTTTTCTTAAAATAAACTTTTCGATTTGACCATTCGGTACGGCTATCCCCAATACTCCTCCGATCTTTAATGTTCTATTCCATTCTTGCAATGCCGCTATTGGGTCTTTTAAATGTTCCAACAAATGACTATTAACTATAAAATCGAGTTCTTCATTTTTAAACATCCAAAGATCATCAACCTCGCCAAGAATATCAACAGAAGGAAACGGATATATATCCATTCCGATAGAATTTTCACCAGTTTTAATTCTTCCACATCCAAGGTCCAATCCTTTCCCTTTTTTTGTATACGGAAGAAGTTTTTGTTGTTCTATCGTAAGATTATTAAGTTTTCTGTCATCAACCCCGTGACTTTCATAATATTCATTTTTTATTTGTTGTTCCCTACTATCACGTGGCGTATTTACTTTTAAAGGAATATTCGCTTTTTTATCTATATCTGGATATGGCTGATCAAGATATTGAGTTTTTTTATTTTCAGCATAAGTTAAATAATCTTTTTCTTCTTTTTCAAATCCCTTATTCTCTATAAATCCTAAATGAGAAGCATACAGGTGTGTCGCCATCGCCATTCTTGGCTGTCCAATATCTTTCATTCTTTTACTAAATGAATTGCTTTCCCAATGTTTGGCAAAACCAAACCCTTGCATTTTTTCGATAAGAACTCTTTTTGTGATTCTAAAAACTGCTGGACAAACCGTAGAAGAAGGAATAATTTCTTTGTTTTCATCAATGTCTCTATGTCTCGTTCTTTCGATTCTAAGTGCTATTGCTCCTTGATCTGGATATTTTTCTTGTAGGTGAACCAAGCGCTGAAGCCAACAGGGGCTTAATTTTGGACAGGTCAAATCATCTTCTGTAGCTACAATATATTCACCTCTATCCTTTTCTTTTTTGACTTTATTTATATGCTCGAATCCAGTGGTAAGTCCACCAGCAAGTCCAATATTTTCTGGCAAAGTAATATAATCATAAAGATATCCATGTAATTTGGCACCAGCAAGCCACTGAGCAGTTTCCTTATCATCAATATCATTGTTTACTATCCAAAGACGATACGGATAATCCGTATGTTGATAAATAGATTCCACTGTTTTTTTCAACAAATGCAATCTCTTATAAGTTACGAGAATAATATCTACCATAAGAATTATTTAATATCTTCGTATAATACTGGTTCTAAAATGTTGTGGTATAAAGAATGAGCATTATAATTTCTCCAAACATGACGAAATTGAAGATCTGACTTATTGGATTTTAACTCTCCAACAATCTGTTTGGCAACCTTACTCAAAGAATCATTATCTCTCCCACTGTAGTGCAGTGATCGATTGCTTGTAAAAGGAAATTCTAATACAGAATCTCTATCTACCGCATCGAATAAACAAGGTAAATCTGAATTTAATACTAATAGATTTTTTGTCATGCTAGCTTCCAATAAAATATTACTTGAAACTTCAGCAATAGTAGCTAAAATAAACAAATTAGAAATTTGCATCAACTCTGCGCAAACTTTGTTGCTAACACCAGAAGCAACGTCATATTGTTCATCGGCAAGCAAACTGGTAAAAATAAGCTCATCTTCATTTAACCCCATCTCTTTTGCCATTTCCTGTTTTCTTTTCAAATCATCAACACGCTTCCTTCCGTTTGAATTTGCGATGATAAGAGCTACTTTATTCCCCATTCTTTTTAATTCTACAAATATTTTTATAATGGAATCAATTCCCTTGGCATCAAATCTTGTGCTACAAATAGGATAGGTCTGTATAATGTCTCTATCCCACAGTTGATATTTGTTAACAATCATCCGTGTAACTGGATCCCACCCAAACATGTATGCCGCCTCTTTTTCGTTAGGTACCGTTCTGCATTGTTCTACTGGGACTTTTATTGCTTTAGCAAATTTACCAACATCAGAATAATTAAGATAAACGAACTTAGCATTCGACATTGAGAAATCCATTTCGTGGGCTACACCGCTTCTGCAGAAATGCAACCAAGGAATTTTTACACCACATCCTCTGATTGCTTCCGAGAAAGTAACTGTATCTTGAATAAAAAAATCGTGAGTTATAGCAAGCTGAAAATCACTTGTCAAATTCTCACGAAATATACTAATTAATTTATTTTTGATTTCTTCATTAACAACCATTTTTTCTCTTCTGAATTTCGGGATTATTTTCAAAACTTTGCATCCTAAATCCTCATCGGTTAATCTAGATCCTTCTTGTAAAAATACCGTTACATCATGATTATGCTCTGTCAAAATTTTAACCTGATTTCTTAAAGCACGAGCAGGGCTATAAGACGCTGGCATTGAATTAAAATGACTTATAATAGCAATCTTTAATGGCTGTTTTTCTCCATAAATCTTAGGTGGCTCTATCACATCAACTGGTTTTTCTGGTTCAATTTTCATTGACCTTACACAAGCATCTAAACTCGGAACCACATCATCCGCACTAAATTTTTCCCTGAAAGCGAAATGAACTAAATCATTTTCAGTTAATTTTTCGTTCTTAATTGTAACTGTTACAAAGTAAGAACCGATTTCTTTTGCTTTTGCTATTACATCCTCTAAATTCATATTTTTTTGTTAATATTTAATTTTTAAAAATGAGACTTCAAAAAAACAGCCAAATTATGCAAAAGGCTGAGATCTTTAAAGTCTCGTTTCTATGCATAATTATTTGTTAGTTACATTATACACCCAAAATGAAAACTTGTCAACTATTACATTGATTTATTCATGTACATGTCTATATCCCTTCATTGCTCCTGTTGCGGTTTGGGCTGCAGCGACTCCCGCCACCGCCAAGCCAATCGCAATTCTTTTATTATTAGGATTTGCCACTGACTCAGGAACGGACAATGGACAAGATGCTGATCCTCCAGCAATTTCACAAGCAACCCTTGCTCTTGTAACTACGTTTCTATCTCCATCTTCTTCACTTGCAAATAATCTTATGATAACACCTTCTTTGGAATAAGAACTTAATATCGCTCCAGTGCAAGTAATCACTTCACCTTCAGCCACATAAAATATACACCGTTGCATGAAAGTAAAATACTGTGAAATTTGTCCATATAAAACATTTGCCGCTTGATTTGTTATTGTGATAAGTCCTGCCGCTGGATGACCCTTGCTAACATAAACTTTATGTATTCTATAAATATCTGCTACTGAAATTGTAACTTGACTTGCGCCAGTAGGAATTACTGTTATCGTCTTTTTCTGTCCCCACGCTAAACTAAAATATTCAATGGTTATTTCCTCTGCGCCGCTTCCACCTGCAACGTCTTGTGCTGAAGCACTTTGCAAATACATCTGAGTATCTCCTGCTGGTTGAATAAAAGCTGCTTCTTCAAGAATTGTAAACGCACCTTCGCCTATTCCAGTCTTTTTACCCATTGCGTGTTCAACGCTAATATCCGTGTTGGTTGTTCCGTGACCAACAGATTCTTTAAACCCCATAGTTTTAAGATGATTAGCATGCGAAAGAATACGTTCTCCGTCAGTACCATATAAAGTTACATCTAAAGCTCTTTTATCAGAAGAAATATCAGTACCAGTAATAGCCTTTAAAATTCCCCTAGTCGCAGTTTTTACGTATGGTATTATTGAGGTTTTACTCATAATATTTTCTTATTAAGAGAGAGGAAAATCTCATTTCCTCTCTCTTTTACTTTAACTATCCTAATAACGAAGTTGAAGAACTCGTACTTGAACTTGTAGAACTACTAGTAGAACTACTTGTAGAAGAAGTAGACGAACTCGTACTAGAACTTGTAGAACTACTTGTAGAAGAACTTGTACTTGAGCTCGTAGAAGAAGAAGTAGAAGAACTTGTAGAACTTGTAGATGAACTTGTACTTGAACTTGTAGAACTGCTTGTAGACGAACTTGTACTAGACGAAGTAGATGAACTTGTGCTAGACGAAGTAGACGAACTTGTGCTAGAACTTGTTGAACTACTTGTTGAACTACTTGTAGAACTTGAAGTAAACGTTGTACTAGAACTTGTAGAACTACTTGTACTAGTACTTGTAGAACTACTTGTACTAGAACTTGTAGAACTGCTTGTAGAAGAA
>CBDUWI010000040.1:0-8115 GCA_965370885.1 uncultured bacterium
TTATCTATTCCTAAATATTTTTCAGCTGTTAAAAACTCGATAGCCCAAGGAATAATTTCATCTCTAAAATAATCACCTATCGAAAAATTACCTAACATCTCAAAAAATGTATGATGTCGAGCAGTTTTTCCGACATTTTCAATATCGTTTGTTCTAATACATTTTTGGGCATTGACGATACGAGGGTTTTTCGGTATTACACTTCCGTCAAAATATTTTTTTAGTGGTGCTACTCCAGCATTTATCCATAATAAAGTCGGATCGTTGTTGGGTATTAAGCTTGCGCTTTCTTCAACATCATGACCTCGCTCTTTAAAGAATTGTAACCAAAGATTTCTTAATTCGTTTCCTTGCAAATTTTTCATGTAATCTCTCCTTTAAATAAAAAACGTCCTTAAAAATAATAAGGACGAATATATTCCGTGGTACCACCTTAGTTCTAGATATACTAGCACTCAAATCCTTTAACGCAGGAATACGGACGTTTTTACGTCTCTCAAAAGTAGCTTCTTTATAATTCCATACTAGTTCGCACCTTATACTAGCTCTCTTAAATGGGGATTATACTTACTCATCTTTATCTTAGATTTCAATATTATTATACTTTACTAAAATTATAATAGCAACATTTATGACACATTTTTAGTTATTTAGTATCTTTCATAAAGCTATACGGTGTAATACTTGCATCAATTTCTTCTTCTAAGTATTCAAAAGGAATAGATTTATCATTAATCTTAATTTTTCTTGGCTCTTGCGGTTTTTGTTTTTCAGGTTTTTCTTCGTTTAAGACAGCATCAATGATTTTTTCACTAAGAATACTTTGTCTGCCGGCTTCTAATTTTTCTACTCCAAATTTTAAAGCAGATAAATCGCCGATCATTATCAATTTTTCTTTTGCTCTTGTTATTCCTGTGTAAAGGAGTTTTCTTTTTAACATAATAGCGTAACTCATATATAGTGGCATGATAACTACTTTATATTCACTACCTTGCGATTTATGAATACTCATCGCATAAGCGTGTTTTAAATTAATTAATTCTCCGGATTTATAAGATACTTCATTTCCTTGAAAATCGACGATTAAAATATTGTTTTCAGTTATGCCAATCACAACACCTTGATCACCATTCATAATATTATCTTCTATTTGATTTGCGAGTTGTAAAACTTTGTCACCAATTCTAAATTCGCGATCGCCATTAATTATCTTTTTTGATGTATTTTTATTAAATTCTTCTTGGAGTAATCTATTAACATTGTCAATTCCAACAGTACTGCGGTACATCGGAATTAAAACTTGGATATCTTCTAGTAAGCTATAGTCATTTAATAAAAGATAATGAATAATTTTGATTAATCTATCTTCAAAACTAGCTATTCTTTCTTTAACAAAATATCTATCATCATATATTTGGATTATATCTTTTGGAACAGATTCATCTTTGATACTATGTGCTAATTTTATTATGTTTGAATTTATCGCTTGGCGGTGTATTGTGTTTAATTTTACATAATCAATCATATCTGAATCAATTAAATCTTTTAAGAATTGTCCTGGTCCAACACTTGGTAATTGATCTTCATCGCCAACAATTATCACTTTTGTGTCATCGGGTATTGCTTGGAAAAGTTGTGATGCTAAATAGACATCTATCATTGATGATTCATCAATGATAATAACATCAGCATTAACTAAGTTATCTTTATTGAATATAAACTTACCTTCAAAATTATAACCTAAAAAACGATGAATTGTTTCGGCGTGGAGATGCGTTGTTTCATTCATTCTTTTAGCGGCTCTTCCGGTTGGGGCAATTAATTTTACTTCAAATAGACTATTATCGTATAAAATAGGTATTTGGTTATACTTACAATAGACAAATACTATTCCTTTTATAACAGTAGTTTTACCAGTACCAGGTCCACCTGTTAAAATAAATAAATTGCTTTTCATTGCTTGATGGATTGATTTCTTTTGCAGTTTTGTATATTGAATATCATTAATTTTTTCAAATAATACTATAAAGTCATCTACTTGTTTAGTATCAATTTCAAAATCGGTGTTGTCTGTTAAAATTTTTACTTTTGAGATTATATTTTCTTCAGCGTAGTTTATTGATCTTAATTTTACGATTTCGTCATCTTCGATAAAGACTTTATCTTTTACTAACTCTTCAATATATTCTTCAATTAATTCTTTTGTTACTAAATCATCTTTTTTATTAAGGTTATTCAATAAATATTCTTTAAGTTGATCAGAATATAGGAAAGTATGGCCATAGTTAATACCCATTATGTTATATAAATAAATAATCATCGCTTTTATTCTTAAAGGATCATCATCGGAAAAACCTAATTGTTTAGCGATTATATCCGCTCTTTCAAATCCGATGCCTTCAATATCATATATTAATTGGTAAGGATTCTTTTCAATGATAGCTATCGTTTCTTCTTGATAAAATTTAAAGATTTTAATAGCAGTTTTTGGTGTAATTCCATACCCATATAATTTAATAAGAGTGTTTTCTGATGCTTTATTTTCAATTATTCCATTATAAATAGTTTCTTTAAGTTTATCATTAATTTTTGGAACATTATCTAAAACATTTTTATCTTCGATAATCATTTTTATCGCAGCTTTTCCTAATTTATTGACAATATAGGTTGCTGTTTTTATACCGACTCCTTTAAATAAATCACTTGATAAATACTCAATCAATCCAGCTATTGAAGTCTCGCTTAACTTTTCATAGTTTCTGACTACATACTGAGTTCCGTATTTAGGATGCTCATTAAATGCACCAAAGAATTTAATTTTTTCACCTCGCAAAGGTTGCGGAAAATAACCAGTAACAGTTAAATAATCATCATTGTTAAAAAGAGTCAAATCTTCATTTGTCTCGTTTACTTTAACTTTTATTATAGTATAAGAATTTTCACTATTGTGATATGTTACTGTCTTTACAATCCCTTGGATATATTTCATATTATCACCGGTTTTATTATATCATATTTTATCTATTTCATTATTGAAAAATTAAAGAAAAAAGATGACATGTAATCAATATTAAAAAAGCTCGCAATTGCGAGCTTTTAAGTTGTATTTATTTATTAACCTTTTAATCCTTTTGCTAAAATAGCTATAGTTCTAACCATTTGAACAGTATAACTCATTTCATTATCATACCAAGTTAAAACTTTAACCATTTGTTTTCCGTCTACTTCAATAACTCTTGTCATTTGTGCATCAAATAATGTTCCAAAAGACATTCCGATAGTATCACTTGATACGATTGGATCTTCAGTATATCCTAAAGATTCATTTGCGCGAGCTTTTACAGCTGCGTTAATTTCTTCTTTTGTTACATTTCTTTTTAATTCTACAACTAAATCAACACATGACCCTGTAATAGTTGGAACACGTAAAGCGAATCCATCTAATTTCCCTGCTAAATTAGGTAATACTAACCCAACTGCTGCAGCTGCACCTGTACTTGTAGGTACGATATTTCCTGCTGCTGCACGTCCACGTCTTGCATTAATTCCTTTTTTATGTGGAGCGTCTAATGTATTTTGGTCATTTGTATAAGCATGAATAGTAGTCATAAATCCTTTGACAATTCCAAACTCTTCATCTAATACTTGAGCGATAGGAGCTAAACAGTTCGTAGTACATGAAGCACCGCTTACTACAGTTTCAGTTCCATCTAAGATTTGATGATTTACATTGTAAACAACTGTTTTTAAATCACCTTTTGCCGGAGCGCTTACAACAACTTTTTTAGCTCCCGCTTTAATATGTTTTTCAGCTTTTTCTTTTGTAGTAAAGAATCCTGTACATTCAAGTACTACTTCAACACCAAGTTCACCCCATGGTAATGTTTCAGGATCTTTTTGTGCATAAACTTTAGTTTTTTTACCTTCGACAATAATACTATCACCGTCAACAGTAATAAAATCACTTTTGTATCTACCTTGGGCAGTATCATATTTTAGTAAATATGCTAAAGTCTCAGCATCTGTTAAATCGTTTAATGCAACGATTTCATAATCTGGATTATCATTCATTAATCTAAACGCTAAACGTCCGATTCGACCAAATCCATTTATAGCAACTTTTATAGCCATCTTATAATTCCTCCTAATATTTTTTAATTTCAATTTAATTATATAAGTTTTAGTTTAGAAATACAACCTATAGGATAACTATAAAAACGTTTTCTTTTGCTTTTTTCAATTAAAAAAGCTAACTTTGGAATAAGTTAGCTTTTAATTACCATGTTGATGCGAATGTTCTTTTTCTTTAAGTTCTTTAAAATATATATTTAATGCGTGCACATAGTCGCAATCTTGGCCTTTTTCACATGTTGTACACATAATAATTTCTCGTAATCTTTTGGGAATAAATGTTCTAATTTCATCTTCGTTATATCCCACTTGCATTTTATGATCTTCAACAATAATTGGTCTTCTTAAAACACTAGGATTTTCGATAATGAAGTTAGTTAATTCATTCATTGACATTTCTTCAATATCAAGATTTAGTTCTTGAAATATTTTAGAACGAGTTGATATTATATCATCAAATCCACTTTCAGAATTTTTCAACATTAAAACGATATCATCTCTAGTTAATTTGATATTAAATATATTTTTTTCGCGGTATTCTATTCGATGTTCTTCTAACCATTTTTTAGCTTTTCTACAAGAAGAACAACTAGGTGTAGTGTAAATTTGAATCATAAACATCACCTGCTTTTTATAAATTTTCTAATGTAACGTCTAATGCAATGTTATTATAACATAGAATTTACAACTTTCAAGAATTTTTTCAAGCCTTATTTGTGTTTTCTTTTTACTTTTAAATAAATATGATATAATAATAAAAGCCATAAGGAGGTATTATCATGAAATGGGAATTAAAAAACTTATATCCTACTCTACAGAGTTGGAACAACGATTATAAAAAGTTAGAAACAATGATTGATTATATGGGAAGTTTTCAAGGTAAATTAAGTGAATTTGAGAGCTTTTTATCATACTATAAAACACAAAAAGAACTTGCAGTACTCGCTCTTAGAGTTTATCAGTATGCAGCATTATTATCTGACTTAAATAAAAAGGATACAGACAACGCTGCCAGAGTGCAGAAAATGGCTTATTTAATGAGTAAATTAAATCAAGTAACGGCTTTTGAATCTCCAGAATTATTAGCAATAGGGAAAGAGACAATCAATTCTTTTATTGAAAAAGATGATACACTAAAAGAATATAGATTTTCACTTGAAAAGCTTTTTAGAAATCAAGAACATGTATTAGATAAAAAAAGTGAATCTTTACTCGCAAATTATTTGCAGCTTTCTGGACAAGGTAGTGAGATTTATTCAGCACTTTCTGTAGCTGATAAAGTGGATAAAGAAGTTACATTATCTAATGGCGACAAAGTCGTTATAACTAGTGGTAACTACCGTAGTTATCTTGCTGATTTAGAGGATCCCGAAGATAGAAAACTTGTTTTCGAGACAATATTTGCTCAGTATAAAGATCATAAAAATGCTTATGCACAAATTTATAATACTATATTACAAAAAGATATCGCTATTATGAAAAATAGAAAATATGAATCTAGTTTAGAATCATATTTATTTACAAATAATATTCCTTTAGAGGTTTATCATAATTTAGTTGATGTAGCTAAGAGCAATACTCGCGCAATTAAAAGATATTATAAAATGAGAAAAGAATATTTAGGATTAGAAAAACATCATACATATGATCGCTTTATCAGTTTATCAGAAGCGACTTCAAAATTCACTTTTACTGAAGCTAAAGAACTGTTTTTCAAATCTATTCAACATTTGTCTCCTGAATTTCAGGAAAAAGCACATACTGCTTTAGAAGATGGATATGTTGATGTTTATGAACAAGATGGTAAACAAACAGGAGCGTACTCATGGGGAGCATTAAATGAACATCCATTTATATTATTAAATTACGATGATACATTAAATAATGTGTTCACGTTAGCTCATGAAGCAGGACATTCAATGCATTCTTTATTTTCTAGTGAAAGTCAACCAGTCGCAACACAAAATTATACAATTTTCGTCGCTGAGGTTGCTTCTACTTTTAATGAACATAATCTACTTGATTATTTCATTAAAAACGCTAAAGCTACTAAAGAAGATAAAATTCAATTATTACAACAATCAATCGATGATATCTTAGGAACTTTTTATCGTCAAACTCTCTTTGCTTCATATGAATTAAAAGCACATGAACTTGCTGAAAAAGGTGAACCTATTACTTATGAAACATTAGCAGATATTATGGTTGATTTATATAAAGAGTTTTACGATATTGATATTACGGAAGAAAACGGGAAAGAATATATTTGGGCATATATTCCTCATCTATTTTATGCGCCGTTTTACGTTTACCAATACGCAACAAGTTTCGCCGCTTCTTTAAAACTATACGAAATGGTGAAAGAAGATAAAGAGAATATTAATAATCATATAGCATTATTGAAATCTGGCGGGAATGATTTCCCTGTAAATCAAATAAAAAAAGCTGGTGTAGATTTAACAACTAAGGATACTTTTATGGCAGTTGTAAAACGTCTTAACGAATTATTAGACAAATTAGAAGTTGCATTAAAGGAATAATTTTGGTATTATTTAGACAAGAGGAAAACATTGATTAGAAATAGTAATATTTTTAAGATTATCAAAGCGAGTTTAGAATGGTGAAAGCTAAACATAATCACTAATATGAATGGATCTATGAGTGGCACTAATTCTGCCCGTAAATCTTGCGTTAAAAGAGTAGTACTATTACAACTTTAGTACAAAAGGTGGCATAACGAATTATAGTTCGTCCTTTTCTAAGGACGAACTTTTTATTTTAAGGAGGTTTTATCATGAAAGTAGTTTTATCAGGAATCCAACCAACAGGTTCAATAAACATAGGAACATACTTAGGCAGCGTTAAGAATTTTGTTAAGTTGCAAGATCAAATGCCTGACTATGAATTTTTTATTTTTATTGCTGATTTGCATGCGATAACAGTTCATAAAGATAAACAGTTTTTAAGAACTAAAATTAAAGAGTTAGCAGCTATATATATTGCTTGTGGTTTAGATCCTAATAGAGTAAATTTATTTATTCAATCAGAAGTTCCTGCGCATTCACAAATGTCATATTTATTACAATGCAATACATATATTGGTGAACTTGAAAGAATGACCCAATATAAAGATAAAGCAAGAAAACAGGAAACTGGTGTTACTGTTGGTCTTTTCACATACCCGACATTAATGGCTGGAGATATATTATTATATGATGCAGAATTTGTCCCTGTAGGTGATGATCAAAAACAACATTTAGAATTAGCGAGAGATATCGCAATTAGAGTAAATAATAAGTATAATGATATCTTCACAGTTCCTAAACCTCTTATAGCTGAAGTTGGTGCTAAAATTAAAAGTTTAACAGATCCTTCAGCTAAAATGAGTAAAAGTGATGATAACTTAAAATCCAGAATTGATTTACTAGATCCTGAGAACATAATAAAAAGCAGAATAAATTCTGCAGTAACTGATTCACTAGGAACGGTTAAATATAACCCTAAAGATCGACCAGGTATTTCTAATCTATTAACAATTTATTCTTTAATTTCTAAACGTTCTTTTGAAGATTTAGAAAAGATGTATGAAGGAAAAGGCTATAAAGATTTTAAAGCAGATTTAGGTAAAATAGTATATAATGAATTAAAGCCTATTCAGGATAGATACAAAGAACTTATTAGTTCAAAGGAATTAGATGAAATTCTTGATAAAGGTAGAGATAGAGCAATTCAAGTAGCGAATAAAAAAGTATTAAAATTTATGGATAGGATTGGATTAGGAAGAAAATAAATTTTAGGAGTAATTGATAATATGAAAAATATTTCTAAAGAATTCGGAACATATATAGACTCTTTAAGAAAATCAAGAAAAATTTCTAGAGAAGATTTTGTTGAAGATATTATGTCTATAAGACAGTATCAAAGACATTTGAAAGGTGAAACTTCGATTTCAAATGATAAGATATTTTCGCTTGTTGACAAACT
>CBDUWI010000041.1:0-8097 GCA_965370885.1 uncultured bacterium
CAGAACAATAAAAACCAATTTGTTTTAAAAAATATCCAATAAATGTTTTCTCCATATTTTAAAAATTAGAAGAGTTTATCTTGTTTTTCTCCTTCCTCTTCTTGAAAGATTTTAACTTTACCAAACTTACCATCATAACCCGGTTCTATTATCAGTTTACCACTTCTTACCCTTTTTATCCCCTCTGCAATCTTGGGTAAAGTAAATTTGTTTAATTCCTCAAAAGGAGCATCTAATAAAATATTAAACTCATTGGAGAATTTCTGAATTAATATTTGGTATTGTTTATCTACACCTTTTGTTTGAGGCCCTATTCCTATAGATTCAGCAATAATTTCCTTCAATGGAACCAAGCTTTTGTAAGGAATGGCATCAGGAGGCACAAAACCATCCTTTCTATCGGCTAATTCATCAACTCTAGATAAAACACCCACTGTAAGTTTACGCCCGCATTTTGGGCAAATTCCTTCTACTTTCTTCCTTTGTTCTGGGGACATGCTCACATTACATAAACGATGACCGTCATAATAATATTTTCCTTCTTGTGGAAAAAATTCAATAGTATATAAAAATTTTGATTTATCTTTTTTAATAATAGCATCCCTAATAGCTGAATAACTCAACTCCGTATCAAAAACATTCACTTCTCTGCCTAAATTACGAGGAGAATGAGCATCTGAATTAGAAATCAGAGCAAATTTATCCAAGACCGAAAGCCGCCAATTCATCGGAGGATCGCTGCTTAAACCTGTTTCTAGAGCATAAATATGTTTAATATTTTCTCCAAAAGCTTCTTCTAAGGAATCAAATCCTGACATTGAACCAAAAACACCAAACCATGGAGTCCAAACATGCGCTGGAACAAATAAGGCATTTGGTTCTGTATCAATAACAATTTTTAAAAGTTCTTCGGAATCCATTCCCAAGATAGGGCGTCCATCTGATTTTAAATTTCCTTGCCAGGACAAAATATTATTTATCTTTTCTGCAGATTCTAGAGAAGGTAAAATAATAAGATTATGAATTCTTCTCCCTCTTCCATTCCTCGTATACATATTACTTATCTCTCCTGTAATAACAAATCTTACGCTACCATCTGTCCCTTTTAATCGATATAGTCCTTCTTCTGCTGGTTCTAATTTATTTTTAAGTTGATCAAACCATTCTGGATGAGTAAAATCACCTGTGCCTACAACTGTAATTCCTTTTTCCTGCGCTGACTGAAAAATATGCTCCAAATCCATATCACGGGAAGTAGCACGTGAGTATTTAGAATGAATGTGAAAATCAGCAATAATACGCATGATAAACTTTTCGTCTAATTAATTTTTAGTATATCAAAAATGTCTGGCAAAGAGCTCCAATCACAAGAGCTGTTACGAAAATAGCAACTAGAATTTTATTCAAAGGAACCTTATAAGGTGGTTCTATTTCTCCTTGTTGCTTTGCTTTTCTTAAAACAAGAATGAGCATTACTCCTTCCATTCCTCCTAACATTCCTCCCATAAAGGAAATGAGTTTTACTAAATTCTCTAGATGAAGACAATAAAGCAACAATGGACCAACAATTACTAAAAAATAGCTTATAAAACGAGACCACTTAAAATCATTGATAAAACTACTTTTAATATATGAAGCAAAAATTAAATAAGAAGTTGAAACTGCCAAAAAACCAAGTATTGCTCCTAATAAAATAATACTATTTCCTAAAACACCTTTCAATCCTTCAATAGCTTCTAATGTAGTAAAAGATCCACTGACTCCTACTACTGCCAAAATAAAAGCTAGGTAACAAAAAGCTGGAATAAGCGTACCAATAATAATAACCTTTTTTAATTTTTCCTTTTTTCCTCCTCTTACTTCTAAAACCTTTATTGCTTCAGGAACTGCTACCATGCCATTAAGGGCGAAAAAAAGAACGCCGTAAGGTATTAACCACCCCCAATGATTTGTAAAATTAAAAAGATTAATATTTTCTGTCTGAAAATGAGGTAAGGCAAAAATGATAATAATAAAGAATAAAGATAGAAGAGCAAAAGATAAATAAAAATTGATTCTAGATAATCTTCTATTTTTACTTAAAACCACAGAACTTAATAAAAGCCAAAGTAAAACAACTAAAAATCCTTGCGGAAAATAAAAATTTGTCCAAACAGAATTTAAAATGACTTTCAAGAATTGAGACCCTAAAAGTAAATAAATTAGAAGAGAAAACGAAAAAGTAAAAAATGTAATTAGAAGAATAAGCTTTTTCGCTGAAGAATTTAAATAATGCCCAACATATCCAGGCAAACGAAATTCTTTTTTTGTTCTTAAAACTATTTCCCCAAAACCAAGATGCAGATAAGTAATAATGAAACTAACAATAATTAACCAGATTAATGTTGTTACTAATCCAGAATGAACAGCTACGTAAGGTAAAGTGAAAACACCTGCTCCAATAATTGTTCCAATTAAAACAGCAATAGCTTCAGGTACAGCTAATTTTTTCATATTACACAATCAGATAAACCTCATCACCTTCTCTCACTTTTTCATCAACTTTAAGCCCAATTGCATCCCCTTTTTTCGCCTTTTCCATATTTTCATGCTCAATCTGAATTGAAGAAATATCTTGTTCAAAATCAGTGCTACTCCCTTTAATATGAACTTTGTCTCCTACTTTAAGTACGCCAGAAAGCTCAACAATAGCAACACTAATTTTATTAAAATAATGAGTGATTTTTCCGATAAGTTTTTCTTCCATAATAATTAATTTTTTATTTCCGACCTTTGTTATATTTTACTAAAAAATACTGAACAAAACAATCAATAATAAAAAAACAGCTAAGATAATATCCTAGCTGCCTACCTATAATTTATTAAAACAAAAAAGCTATTTCTTAAATGCTTTCTTTGCTAATCTAGATTTTTCTCTTGCTGCTCTATTCTTTTTAATCAAATTCACTTTTGCAGCTTTATCTAAAAGTTTATATGCTTTTGGGAGCATCTTTTTAGCTTCTTCGGTTTTGCCACCCTCAATAAGTTTTAAAAAATCTTTTTTTGTTTTTTTTAAAACAATCTTTTTTTGTAAATTGGCTTTTCTTTTTTTAGAGCTTTCCCGAACAGCTCTTTTTGCTGAAATTGTAATAGGCATTGATATAAAATTATGAATTATGATATTGCTACATCTATATACTCCTTATAGTAATTGATTTTTCTCAAATGAATATCGTATTCTAATTTAACATTTTTGCTTAGAAAAATCAACCAAAAGCATTTCTAAAGCAATTTGTCCGTCAATATTCCCATATTTTATATCTCTATCATAATGAAGAAGGCGTTGGTACATAAATTTAAGTGTTTCTAAAGAAATAACTTTTGTCAAAGGATATAACTTCTGAAAAACATATGGATGCATTGAAGATGGTCTTGCTTGCGAACTTTTTATTATTAAAAGATTGCGAAATTGAAAAATAATCATTTTAAGAATATATAAAGGATGTACTCCTTGATTTATTAATGTTTCTAAAAACCAAAAAGCTTCTTTTGTTTTTCCTTCAACTAAATTATCCAAAAAAGAAAAAATATTACTATTTAAAGGTAAAAATAAATTCTCTTCAATTAATTCTTTACTAATCAATCCTTTTTTTATTAAAGCTAATTTTTCTAAAGAATAATAAATAGAACCTGTATCAGAAGGAAAACTTATCAATAGTAATTGACGAGCTTCTGCAGTTAATTTTAAACCCATCTTCTGTTCTTCTTCCATCACCCATGGTCCTAATCCTCCTTTTTTAAATAGTGGATATTCTTTCACTCCTTTAGCTTTTTGCTCCAACCATTTTTGCAAAGAGCTACTACGAACAGTATCATTCTCATAAAATATAACCATTATGTCTTTAGCTACATCTATTTTTCTGTTTTTTAAAATATCCAACAATTCTCTCCGAAAATTAATATCTGTATTTTTAAACAAATTTTTTATTACCACTAATTTACTACCGGAAAACAGAGTATTACTTTTAAATATATCCTCCAGAGCAGGGATATCAAAAGAAGAAGAAAGTTTGTCAGAAAAATCGCATGAAAAGAATGGAATTCCTTCCTTTTTATAGAAATCCCTCACTTCAAAAAAACATCTTTGCGAACGAAAATTATCCTGTCCGAAAATAAAATAAAGCATAATTACTGAGATGGTATATAATCAGAGTCTATAGGCAAAGAAAAAGTAAAAATAGAACCCCTTCCTAAAGCAGATTTGGCCCAAATCTTTCCTCCATGCCTTTCAATTATATTCTTAGCTAAATACAAACCTAATCCAATTCCACTTGTTTGTCCTTTTAATGCTGCTTTGGAGCGGAAAAATTTAGTAAACAATCTTGATAAGTCTTCCCTGGAAATTCCAACACCTGTATCCTCAACAGAAATCAGTATAAACGGTTTTCCTTCCATAGGATCTATCCTTACACGCACTTCTCCATTTTTTACATTATATTTTAATCCATTATCAATTAAAACCTCCAAAACTAATTTAACTCTTAATGGATCCATTATGAACGGTTTGAGTTGAAGCTCTGGTCGTTGAAAGATTAGCTTAACATTGTTTATTTTTGCTACTGGTTCAAATTTGATCAAAACATTCTCTATAATCTTTTCTATATCTGTCATAGAAAATTGAAAACCAAATCTTCCTTCTTCAATCTGCGCAGCGTTTAAAAGATCTTCCACTGTTTTTAAACTTTCTTTCATAGCTTTTCTCCCATCGTCTATAAGTTTTTCCTGTTCTGGTGTTAAAGGACCAATTTCCTTATCAGCAAGCATTTCTAATGTCCATGATAAACCAGAAAGCGGAGTTCGTAATTGATGAGCCACTATGGTAATAAAATCTGATTGAGTTTTTCTCAAGACTTCTTCTTTTGTTAAATCATGAATTATCCTTAAAAAACCATAAGTATTTCCTTTATCATCTATCACCTTTGTTGTTGTTATCTCCAAAATAAGTTCTTTTGGCTGATAAAATTTTACTTTTATTTTCTCAGGATAAAGATCTATGGATTTTTCTAAAACAACTGGAGCTAAACTTGGAAAAATTATTTTAGATAAAAGCCCAAAACGAGCATCATTACTTAATTCAGGGGTAATATTTTTTCCTATAAGTTCTTTCTTTGATATGCCAATGAATTTTTCCATGGCTTTATTCACTAAAATAATTTCAAAATTTTCAGTATAAGAAATGGCCGGATCATTAATACTACTCACCATTGCGTTTATTTGATTCCTTTCTAAATCCAAACGACTAACTTTATCAACCGCACCTAAAAGAATATTTGCCATCACTAAATAAAAAATTATCAAAGCAATATTAATAAACCAATTTAAAGGCCAAATAATCCACAATGAATTAAAAACTATTTGCGCTATAACCAAACCGCCAAAAAACCAAAACGGTAATAATTGCGGTGAAGAAAAATGTTTATTTAGTTTTTGAAAAAAATTTAACATATATATAAAATTATTCCATCTCTCCCCATTTATTTCCTATTCTGACTTCTGCCTTTAAAGGCACTTTTAATTTTGCTGCGCTTTCCATTATATTTTTAAACGAAGGAACAATTTTCTTTATTATCCCAGATTTTACCTCCAATATCAATTCATCATGTATCTGAATTAAAGTTATTACATCTCCTTCCATATGTTTTTCCTTAATAAATTCTTGAATCTTTACCATTGCTATCTTAATAATATCTGCAGCTAGTCCCTGGATAGGCATATTAACAGCAATTCTTTCCTGCCCACGAGCTATACGTCCAAGACCCCCCAAAAGAGGAAGAAATCTCTTTCTACCAAAAATTGTTTCTGCATAACCTAATTTTTTAGCATTTTCTAAAGAAAAATCAAGATAGTTCTTGAGTCCTGAAAAATTAGAAAAATATTCTTCTCTAAAATTCTTGGCCTCATTCAAAGAAATGCTAGCCGCCTGAGCAAATGCTTTATTACCCATTCCATAAATAATTCCAAAATTCAAAATCTTTGCCTTCTGTCTCATAAAAGCACTCACTTTATCTTCGGGAATATTATGGATATATGCAGCAGTAATTTTATGAATATCCCTCCCTTGATTAAAGGCTTCTATCATTTTAACATCCCCGGAAAGATGAGCTGCCAATCTTAATTCTATCTGAGAATAATCCAACGAAATTAAAGAAAAAGATTTTTTAGAAATAAAAGCTTTTCTAATTTGTTTTCCCCAATTACCTTTTTGAGGAATATTCTGTAGATTAGGCTTTTCTGACGACAAGCGCCCAGTAGTTGTTCCTGTTTGATTCCAAATTGCATGAATTCTATTTGTTTTCGGATTAATAAAATTGGGAAGAGTATCAAGAAAAGAATTTTTTAATTTTGTTATTCCTCGATATTTAATAATCAAAGGAATAATTGGATTACTGTCTTTAATCTTTAAAAGCTCATCAGCATTTGTAGAAATTTTCTTAGTAGCGGTTTTTTTTAAGCCTGACGAAGAAATTTCTAATTCTTCAAATAAAATTTTAGATAATTGCTTGGGAGAATTAATATTAAATTTCTTACCAGATAATTGATAAATTTTTGCTTCTAAATCATCTATTTCTTTTTCTGCCTTCTTAGTTAATTGTTTTAACCAATTTTTATCTATTAAAATCCCGTTTTTTTCCATTAAAGAAATCACTGGAATAAGAGGTTTTTCTTCATTTTCCCAAACATTGTCTATGCCTAACGCCGTTATTCTATTTTTAATAATTTCCCATAAAGGAATTAATTTAGATAAACACCCGCTAAATGAATCATCAATCTCTTGCCCAAGAAAAAACTTACCAATTGAAGAGAATTTATAATTTTTTCTTTCTGTGTCCAGCAACCAGACTAATATCTTTATATCTTCAAATAAACAATTGGAAAATTCTTCAATCTCCTCTAATATAATTTTGGCATCAAAACTTATTAAATCCTTTTCAGACCAATCTAATTGTTTTTCAAAAAAATCAGTAAATAGATGGTTCGGAAGATAAAATAAAGTATTGTCCAAAAAACTAAACCCCAACCCTTTTATTTTTCTTTCTCCAAACCTATCTCCATCAAAATCTAAAAGTATTCCAATTGTCTCTTCTGCCTCAATCTTTTGTTTCAATTCTTTTACTTTCGAAGAAATACTAATAATATCCAAAGAAGCTTCCTTTACAAAAGAAACATTTTCTTCAAAATCAAAAATCTTTGGAATTAAACTTCGAAATCCTAATTTATTTAACAAAGAAATTACTTCGTCTTTTGGAGGAGGATCAAGTTTAGCCTTTTCTAAATCAAATTCTATATCTACGTCTTTCTGAATTGTTACCAAATGACGGCTAAAATAAGCTTGATCTTCAAAAGTTTTTAATTTTTCTAAAATTCTTGGAGAAGCTTTAATTGTTTCTTCATTTTTTATTTTTTTATAAAGATTGTCCAATGTTCCACTTTCTTTAATTAATGTACTCGCTGTCTTTTCGCCTATAGAAGGTACTCCTGGAACATTATCTGAAGGGTCTCCTCTTAATGCTTTCCAATCTATTAATTGCTCAGGTTCTAATTGAAATCTCTCAAAAACCTTTTCTTTATCATAGGTTATACTGTCCTGAATACCACGACGAAGTGTATAAACAAATACTTTATCAGTAATTAATTGAAGTGTATCTAAATCTCCTGTAACAATAAAAGACTGAACATCCTTGTTTTTTAATTTCTCAGTTATAGTTCCAATAATATCATCTGCTTCATAACCTTCTTTTTCCAAAACTGGAACATTAAATGCATTTAAAAGATCTTTTACAATCTGAATCTGTCCATAAAAATTATCTGGCATTTTCACTCTCTTAGCTTTATATTCTTTATATTCTTCATGACGAAAAGTAGGGGCTGCCATATCAAAAGTAGCTACGATATAATCTGGCTTTAAATCATTAATCATTTTTAGAAAGAACAGCATAAACCCATAAACCCCATTAACTAAAACCCCCTCTGGAGAAACCAATGGAGGAAGAGCATGATAAGAACGATGCACTAAAGCATAAGAATCAATAATAACTAATTTCTTCATAAATGAAATTC
>CBDUWI010000042.1:0-8013 GCA_965370885.1 uncultured bacterium
AAAAATCGCAGCAAGTGTTGAAAGATTTTCTAATCATCCAATTGCTAAATCAATTTTAAATGAATATGAAGGCGATTTTTATGATTTTGAAGGTCTTGAAGAATTACCCGGGTTTGGAATGGTTGTAAAAAGCGATCGAGGTACAATTTTAGTTGGAAACAGAAAATTAATGAACAAACATAAAGTTAAAATTAGAGAGAAAAAAATTATGGTTGGTTCTAATGTATTCGTTAGTGTCGGCGGTAAATATATTGGAAAAATCATTGTAAAAGATCAAATAAAAGATTCTTCATTAAATGTTATTAGAAGATTAAGTAGAAGATTTAATATTTCGATGTTAACAGGTGACAATAACTTAATTGCTAAAGATGTTGCAGAATCACTTGGAGGAATACATTATTTAAGTAATTTATTACCTGAAGAGAAAATTACAGCATTTAATGAGCTTGAAACATCTAAATTAAAAATGTACATCGGTGATGGAATCAACGATGCACCATTATTAAAAAATGCTGATATTGGTGTTGCTCTGGGTAATGGTAGTGAATTAGCACTTGATGTTGCAGATGTAATAATTATGGGAGACGATTTAAATTTAGTTGAAAAATCATTTAAAATAGCAAGAAAAACAAAATTAATTGTTTACGAAAATATCATTTTCTCTCTCGGGATAAAATTCACATTTTTAATGTTAGCAGGTTTTGGATATATGAATATGCTTATGGCAATATTTGCCGATGTTGGAATAACACTAATTGCAGTATTAAATAGTTTAAGAATCATTTATTCTAAGGAGGTTAAATAATGGCTAAAGTAGAAAAATTACCAGATATAATTGCTACTGTTAAATTATTTAAGATATTTAGTGATTATACACGTTTAAGAATAATCAATTTATTAATTGATGGCGAGTTTTGTGTTCAAGATATTTCTGATAAATTAGGAACTAGCCAATCTGCTATATCACATCAATTAAAACTTTTAAGAGATTTAAATGTTGTGAAAGCACGAAAAGAAGGTAAACAAGTAATATATTGTTTAAAAGATAATCATATAAAGCAACTATATTTAACAGGTTACTCACACGCTACTGAATGTTAAAAAAAAGCTATTTGAAATAGCTTTTTTTAATGCTTAATTAACGAATACTTTTTCTTTCCGCGTCTTAGTACAGTGAATGCATTTTCAATAGCATTTTCCTTTTTGACCATAAATTGTAAATCAGTTATTATTTCACCATTTACACTAACAGCTTTATTAGTAATAAACTCTCTTGCTTCACGTTTACTTGAGGCTAAAGTTGCATCTATTAGTAAGTCTACTAAATTAACATCATTAGTTACTTCTAGAGATGGCACATCTTTGAATCCATCTTGAATTTCGCTTATTGATAATGATTTAATATCACCACTAAATAATGCTTTTGAAATTCTTACAGCCGAATCATAGGCATCAAAACCATGTACTAAAACTGTTAATTCCTCAGCAAGTTTTTTTTGAGCTAAACGCTCATGTGGAGCTTTTTCAAATTGTTCGATAATTGCTGTTGTACCTTCTACACAGAAAAATGTAAATTTCTTTAAGTAACTAACTACATCCTTATCAGGAGTATTTATCCAGTATTGATAAAACTCATATGGACTAGTTCTTTTTTTATCTAACCAAATAGCACCTTCAGCAGTTTTTCCAAATTTTGATCCATCACATTTTTTTGTTAATAAAGGCCAAGTTAATCCATATCCTTTTTCTTCATGTCCTAGTGTCTTTCTAATAAGTTCAAGTCCAGCAGTAATATTACCCCATTGGTCTTGACCACCTATTTGCATTTTACAGTTTTCTTCTTTATATAAATGCATAAAATCAATTGATTGAATTACTTGATATGAAAACTCTGTAAAGCTAATTCCTGTTTCTAATCGTGATTTTACACTCTCTTTATTTATCATTGAATTAATATTGAAATGTTTCCCAATATCTCTTAAAAAAGTTATGATATCGTATTTTGAAAGCCAGTCATAATTATTCACAATCTTTGCATCGGGTATTATATTTAATATTTGCGCTGTAACTGCGGCTGAATTTTCTAATGTTTTTTCTAATGTTAATAAATTTCTTTCCGAGCTTCTACCACTAGGATCACCAATTAAGCCTGTTCCACCACCAATTACTAATATTGGTTTATGTCCTCGATCTTGTAATCTTTTTGACACTAAATAACTAATTAAATGTCCAATATGTAAACTATCAGCTGTTGGATCAACCCCAACATAAAATGTAACACTTTCATTTTCTAGTACTTTTTCAATTTCTGGATCTGTAACATCAAATATTAACTCACGCCATTTTAATTCTTCTAATAAAGTCATTTTTTTATACTCCTATAATAATAAAGTTCGTCCTAGAAAAGGACGAACTTTTATAATTCGCTGTACCACCTTAATTCTAGATATGATATCTAGCTTGATAAAGATAACGGTTTTACCGTCTGTACTTTGCATACAGAAGCTCATAAGTGTATAGAGTATTCATTACCCTTAGCTTTCAGCAACCGCTAAGTCTCTAATTGATAACATTAATACTCCTCTTTTAATCATCGCTTATAATGTTGTTTTTCTTAAAACAATTGAATGTGGTAATTTTACAACTTTTTCAGATATTGGTTCATTATTCATTAGTTTAGTAAGTAATCTCATACCTACAGCCCCTAAATCATAGATTGGAATATCGACACAAGATAATTGTGGTCTTGATAATCTCGCATATTTTGTGTTTTGGAAACCACAAACAGAAATGTCTTCTGGAACGCTTATATCATTTTGAAAAGCTACATTCATAAATGAAATTGCGATAGAATCACGAACAGCGATTACTCCATCAACTTTATTGTCTTTGAAATATTCATTAAAGTGTTCAGTATTTATCGTAATTCTTCCGGAAGTTCGCATTACTTTCGGAGGTAGCCCTGCTTCAGTAATTGCTCTTAAGTAACCCGCTTCCTTTAAGTCATTAACCATATATTTTCTGACAGTAGAAACCATATAGATGTTTTTACGTCCTTCTTCAATAAGTTTTTTAGTTATTTCATATCCAGCTCTTTCATAATCAATTGAAACTGAAGGAATTTCTTCACTTTCAGGATATGATGTATTAGTTAATACAACAGGAATTTGATAAGTGTTTTTAACTGTTCTTAAAAAATCGTATTGTGCTTTTGTGATTTCATCGTTTAAATATAATATTCCATCAACTTGCGCGGCAATAATTTCTCTTAAAATGTCTTCTTCACTAGCATCTTCACTTTCTAATATATAAAGTAAGATTGAATATTTATATACTCTAGCAATATCGGCAATCCCGTTCATCATTTCAGCGATACTTGCTCTTCCCATGTCAGGAACAACAACGGCAACTGTCGTAGATTTTCTACTAGCTAACCCTCTGGCAAAAGCATTTGGTTTGTAACCAAGCTCTTCAATAACTTTTAAAACTCTTTCTCTTGTTTCTAGTTTAACCTTTTCAGGATTATTTATTGCTCTTGAGACAGTAGCAAGTGAAACTCTTGCAGCCCCAGCTACGTCATAAATGGTTGCTTTACTCATAAACAAACACCTTCTTTCATCATTATGATTATATCATAGATGAAAATGTTTTCAATAAAAAAACAATTTTTATGAAAGTTTTTCATAAAAAAAAGACTATGATAACTTAATTTTATCATAGTCTCTTTTTTACTGTCTGTTTTTCTTGACACAGTGTAAATTGGCGTTTTCTTTATCTTTTCTCTTTAATACGTGATGCTTTAGCAGACAATCCTCTGATATAGAATAGTTTAGCTCTACGAACTTTACCTCTTCTTAAAACATTGATTGCTTCTAATGATGGTGAATGGATTGGGAATGTTCTTTCAACTCCAATACCGTAAGATACCTTACGTACTGTGAAAGTTTCCGCAATTCCGCTACCTTGTCTTTGAATTACTAATCCTTCAAAAATTTGGATTCTTTCTCTGTTACCTTCTTTAATCTTTACAGATACTTTAACAGTATCTCCAGCTCTAAATACAGGCACATCTGATTTTTGAAAATCTTTAGTAATTTCATTAAGTAGTTGCTGAGACATAATATCGCTCCTTTGTTTTTAAAATTTGCTCATAAGGAATTTCCGAAGCGGAGCAAACTATCTTTAGATTTAACAGCGAAATTATTATAACATAGGAATTTTATGAACGCAATAGTTATTTTTAATCAAAAGAAACGTTTTCATAAGTGTTATATTTGTGCCCATCGACATAAATAAATATATTAAATTTTCCAAAGATATCTTCTTCATTAATAAAAAATGTTAAATATCTTTCATCATCCAAATAAGAACCAATACACATTGCTGTATAAGCATTTGAACTTGTTGGCATATGATATTCTAGTGTTTGGAATTTGTTTTGCAAGACGATATAAATAATTTCATCTTTATTAAATATTCCATTAATAACTAAGCGATCTCTTTCTTTAAATAATTCAATCTCATATCTTTTAGGAATCGCATCGAAAATATAGAAGCTTGTTTCAATTTTATCATCAAATGTTGGAGTTTGTGCTAGATTTCCTAACGTAGAAGCCTCTCCTGGTTTATAGCTCGTGTAATCTGTATATAAAGATATACGATTAGCTTGGTAAAAATTATCACTAACTTCTAAATGATAAACAATAACATTATTTAACACTTCAACGGTAATAGAGTTAAAATTTAATTCATTTGGATAATCGCTTAAAAGTCCGGGAATATTTAGAATTTCATTACCTAATTCACTGTGTCCACCACTATGAATTAAATAATTTCCATCGCTATAAGAGTCGACGTTAGATATGTAAGGACTATAAAAGTAACTTCCTAATTCTTTCCCAAATTGATAAACTTGCGAAACAATCATATTTTCTGTATCGATATCGTAAATTACTCCTCTTGAGTAATTTTCGTTAGCTATAAGATCAAATTCTCTTAATTTAGATCTATTGTTTCCATTATCGAATAAAAAGATATTTCCATTATCGAGAACCATCGCTGAATGTTGTCCATATTGCCATTCAAATTCAATTCCGGCTGGCGTGAAAAAGTATTCCTCGACAAATGAGCTTTCCCAATTCTCAGGATCACCTAAAACCCAATTAAGTTCATTAGAACGATAACCGATACTTATTACAACGTCTTGATGACGTCCTGATAATATTATTGAATCGGTTAATGCATCATAAAAAACGCTATTATTATGAAACCAATCATATGATGTCCACATTTCTGCTGGTGCTTCTAATTGCGGTAAATAATCTTTTAAATCCCATGTTTTTAAGATCATTCCTGATGATCGTTCTATTTCAACAATTACATCTTCTACTGTTCCTAAAAAGTCACTAGATGCAACTAATAAATTACCGTTATCCATTTCGAAAATATCATGATGATAACCACCAGGTAATAAGTATTCTCGGTATATTTTTCCAAGATAATCCATTTCATAAAATCCTGTTGTATGATAAGGATCAGAAATCAGATTATTAGTTCCAAGTAAAATAAGACCATCTTTTAATATTGTTGGTGCCCAAGAAAGATTTGTAGTTAAATACCATCTAACATCACCAAGAAAATCAAATGCTACAGGTAAGCTATCAAGTGCTGGAGATAACATCATTAAATCATCACCAAAATACTCATAGGTTGTTGATATTAAACTCGGTAAGACAATTTCTTCTGGTAACTCGCTAGTAGTTACATTTAAAGTAGTTACTAGCACTTCTTCTAATTCACTAATTTGATATAATTCTATTGTATTGTCATAATTGGGATATAATCCATAAACAGGAATGAAATGTTCTAAGTTTTCACCTGTTAAAAATTCAATATCTGCTTCTGCAGTTTTACCTTTAATAATTAATTTAAAGCTAGCTAAATCCTGTGTTTCAAAGATTATTAATCCTGTAAGGGGTGAGATATTATAAGGGTCTAATACAAAATAAGGATTATTTTTCGAATGACCTGATTCACTATACTCAGTAAAGAAATCACTTTCGTAATCTACTTGATTTTCAAGCAAAGAAAATGTTTCGGCTACAGGAGTGGTATGAGGTGCTGATAATCCAAATATTAAAAACCCAACAAGCATTCCGGTAATTAATAGCGCAGGAATAATAATGAGTAAATTACTTTCTGTAATAATATTTTTAAAAAATATTTTAATCATTTTAATTCCCCCTTCTGATATTTTTTATATAAATCCATTCTTCTTTCTTTAGTCCTTTTAATAGCTTCTTTTTTACGCCATTCCTCAATCAATTTATGATTACCACTTATTAAAACATCCGGAACTTTTTTACCCTGAAATTCACTTGGTCTTGTATAGTGAGGATGTTCTAATAAATTATTATGAAACGAATCAAAAATATGTGACTCAGTCTTACTAATTACTGAAGGAATTACTCTAGTAATCGCATCAATTAAAACCATAGATGCAATTTCACCACCAGTTAAAACATAATCCCCTATCGATAATTCAAGATCAAATAAATCTCTAATTCTTTCATCATATCCTTCATAATGTCCACATAATATAATTATATGTTTTTCTTTGCTTAATTCATAAGCTTTTTCTTGTTTAAAAATATCTCCTTGGGGACTAACAAGTATTTTTAAAGCATCTTTATACCCTTCTATACTTATTAATGCATCATAGACTGGTTGAACAGTTAAAACCATCCCTGCTCCACCACCGTACGGAGAATCATCAACGCTTTGATGTTTATCTTGGGAAAAATCGCGATAATTAATTAAATTAATTTCAATAATATTATTAAGGATAGCTTTCCCTAAAATTGATTCTTTGAGAAAACCTGTAAACATTTCTGGAAATAAGGTTAAGACATCTATTTTCATAATAACCCCTCCCAAAAAATAATCATTATTTTTTTAGCCTTTTTATTAACTTCTTTAACAAATTCTTTTCTAAAAGGAATTAACAATTCTTTTTTATTTGTCTTTATAACTAATATTTCTCCTTGAGGATACTCTCTAACATCAGTGCATTCCCCAATTAAATCATCGTTGTTATAAACTGTCATCCCAATCAATTCTTCAAAGTAAAACTCATCTTCTTCTAACTTATGGATTTGATCACTACTAATAAACAATTCACAACCTTTAAACTTTTCAACTTCGTTAATATTGGTAAACTCGGTAAAACCGAGATTATCTGTTGGTTTGCTTTCTTGAAAAGAGCTTACAGTAACAGGAATAAATTCATCCTTAAAAGCGATATAAAGTTTGCTTCCAAGTTTATATCTATTTTCTTTAAAATCAGTAAAGGACTTAACTTTAAGCACTCCCGCTAATCCTTTAGTGTTTACGATAGCTGCAATCTTTACATATTCCATAATCCACCTCTTATTTTGAAAACATCGCTTTTTCTGATTGGAATAATTTATTTAAAATGAATATAAGGATACTTACATAAACTAAACTTGATAATATAGTGATGAAGTAAGTAGTTGCGGTAATTTCAAATGTTAAAATGGAAATGATTATATTTACACTACTATATATCGGTATTAAATAAACAAATACATTCGGATTTGCTTCGCTGCTAAGCATTGTGCTCATTCCGATAATTATGCTTATAAAATAAACAGGTAAAATAAGCATTGAAGCTTCTTTTATTGTTTTTGCGTAAGCACTTATAACTGCGACAATACCGACAATAACAAGTACAGTAGCAATTAATATTGAAAATAACATTAATAAGTCACTAATTCCATAAATGTTTATTGATAGATCCTCATTTTGTAATAATTTAGGTAAACTTAGCATTATCCCAATAAATGAACTCGTTGCACTAAATAAAGATATTACTGAAAGACTGAGTACTTTACCAATCGCTATTTCGCTTCTCTTAATTGGAGTTACGAGCAATGTAGCGATAGTTCCTCTTTCTTTTTCACCGGCGATAGAATCCGGTCCAATAGCCATTGC